>JBDLQR010000397.1:0-4485 GCA_039800485.1 Pseudomonadota bacterium | reverse complement strand
GCAAGCTGCTGCTGCACAAGCTGGAAATCTCGCGCCTGGTGGGCGCCATCGAACGCAAGGGCTACACCGCCGTAGCCCTTGCGCTGTACTGGAAGAAGGGGCGCGTGAAATGCGAGATCGGTCTTGCCAAGGGCAAGAAGCAGCATGACAAGCGCGACACCGAGAAGGATCGCGATTGGGAGCGCGACCGTCAGCGCATCATGAAAGGGCGATAGCCTCCCGTTTGGTGAGCACGCACCCGGGGTAACCCCTGGAGGCCTCTTCCGCACACCAGCGCCGATACTCCGGCATGCCCCCGAGATAGATGAGTCCCGCGTGGGATTTGCCCTCGATATTGGCGCCCACGTACCAGCTGTTCACCGTGGGGAACAGGGTGGCATGCAGCGCGCGCTCACATTCGTTGCTCCAGGTATCCTCCGCTGCTCGGGTAGCTTCTATCGTCACATGACCGCTCGCCTCCAGATTCTGGATGCACTCGCCCACCCAGTTGATCTGCTCCTCCATCACGAACACCGGCTGGAATACCACTGAGGGGCTGCCAGCGGCATCGATGATGAAGAGGTTTGGAAAGCCTGCGCACAGAAGCCCGAGGTGGGTGCGTGCACCAAGCCGCCAGTGGTCCGCGATGCTCTCCCCGCCCTTGCCACGAATGTCCATGCGCGTGAGAGCCCCGGTCATGGCGTCATAACCGGTGGCGAGCACGAGACTGTCGCAGGGGTGATCCACGCCATTGACCTGAACGCCCGTTTCCGTGATGCATTCGATGGGATGCTTCTGCACATCCACCAGATGCACATGCTCCTGGTTGTAGGTCTCGTAGTAGTTGGTGTCCGCGATGAGGCGCTTCATCAGGATGGGATAGTCGGGCGTGAGCAGCGCCGCGGTGGCGGGATCTTTCACCCGCTCGCGAATCTTTGCGCGGATGAACTCGGCCAGCGTGTCGTTGGCCGCGCGGTTTGTGTAGACGTCCGGGTAAACGTTGTAGAAGGCAAGCCCACCGTTCTTCCAGCGCTGTTCATAGAGTGCATTGCGCTCTTCCGGTGTCGCCTCGAGTGCGGAGCCGGTGATGGGCGCCACCGGCTGGTAGTCCACCGCCACCCAGCCACCGAAAGACTCATAGCGCTCCTTGCGCCGCCACTCGGCGTATTCGGCCTTCACGCGGCGTTGGTATTCCTCCGGCATGGCATGGTTGCGCAAGGGCACGGCATAGGCCGGGGTGCGCTGGAAAACCGTCAGCTCACGTGCCTGCCCGGCGATGATGGGAATGGCCTGCACGGCTGATGAACCGGTGCCGATCACGCCCACGTGCTGCCCAGAGAAATCCACCGGCTCCTTGGGCCACAAACCCGTGTGATAGACGGCACCCTTGAAGTTGGCGAGCCCCGGAATATCAGGCTTGTTGGGTGCGGAGAGCAGACCGGTGGTCATGAGGCAATAGCGGGCGCGGTGACGGTTGCCGTCGCTGGTGAGCACCTCCCACTCATTCGACTCCTCGTCGTAATGGGCACCGTCCACGCGCGTGTTGAACTGCATGTCGCGACGCAGATCAAAGCGATCGGTCACAAACTCGAAGTAGCGGGACAGCTCGGCCTGGCCGGCATAACGCTCGCTCCAGTTCCATTCCTGCTGCAGTTCATCGGAGAAGGCAAAGGAGTACTCCATGCTCTCGATATCCACCCGGGCCCCGGGGTAGCGGTTCCAGTACCAGGTGCCGCCCACGCTGCTGCCAGCCTCAAAGCAGCGCAATGAAAGCCCCAGGCGGCGCAGGTGGTAAACCGCATAGATACCGGCCATGCCAGCGCCCACGATGATGGCGTCGTACTTCTTCTCCACGAAACTCTCCCCTGGTGTCCGCCCACAGTGCTGGCGGGATCGAACTGTCGTTGATGGTAGCCTCCGATGATAGAGGGCCGCGGCCGGAAATGAACCCCACCCCCTTGAAACGGGATGGCCAGTCCCCCATCTGGCATATACGGGAGCGCAGAGTCGGCGTATTCTGCGGCTTCCAACGGGGGCGACCTGGATTCGACGTGGGTCGCGAAACCGAAGGGGCATGTCGAGGAGCAGTCACCTCGTAAATCCATCTGCAAACTTTTAGTTGCCAACGACGACAACTACGCACTCGCTGCTTAATACCCAGTAGGGTGCCGTCCGACTGAAGCCGTGCTGGTGCGTTCAGGTTTCGGGCGTCATATCTCACCGGATCGCGATGCGGCCTGCCCGAGGACAATTCGCTAAAACCCTTAGGGATCGCTGGAAGTAAACCCTGTCTGTCGGGGAGACCTCTGGTTAAATCAAATGACAGACTACACATGTAGAACCGACGGCAGAGGGCTTACGGACGCGGGTTCGATTCCCGCCGCCTCCACCAATCGAACGAAAAGGCCACCCTCGCGGTGGCCTTCTCGTTTGAGCGGAGCCGGTGTGGATGAGCACCCGCTTTGCGGGTTCGAGGAGCATCGCTAAGCGATGCAATGACGCCGGCCGGCGGGCCGGAGCGTCAGCGGAGGTCGAGCAATCCGCAGCAAGCGGATTGCGAGCAAGCCCGCCGCCTCCACCAATCAACTGTCCAAGTGGGTCCTGGAAGGTCTCGCGGTTTGGCGTGCGCGATCTCGGCCCCTTTCATGGGACCTTTCATGGCACCTGGCCCGCAGCCCGTGCAGATATCGAGCCCCCTCAGGCCGAGTCGGTATTCCAACAAAGTGGCAAAACCAGCCGCGAATCACATTGAAAAGGTTGTAGACAGCGCAACCTGTCACCCGGTACTCACCGGCGTCACGAATGCCAGTTGTGATCTCGTCGGAAAATGACGATGAAAAACCGGTGATGCGCGCATGCAGCTTAGGAAGCTTGTCGCCAGTGATGATGCTTTCACCAAGCCCCGGCATCATAAGCAAACTACCCAGATACTTGCCGTTGTGCCAGATACCTAGAGATCCCCCCCATTCCTTCAAGCCTGAACAGAAGTTTTCGGTGCCGTCGATAGGATCGAGGATGGCAACATAGCCTGCAGAATCAAATCCTTCCTTGAAATCGAAGGATTCGCGCGCAGTGACCTCCGTTCGCCGTGCGCCAACGTACGCATTGATCAATCAGGTGGCGGTCAAGTCTGGTAAGAGGCGGTCGTACTCTTTCTTCACCACGCTGTAGCACTCACAGGTTCGCTCCTCCAGACCGGGGCGATCGAGTACCGTGATGTGGCCGCGCGAGTACCTGATGAGCCCAGACTGCTGAAGTTTGATGGCGCTCTCGGTGACACCCTCGCGACGCACGCCCAGCATGTTGGCGATCAGCTCCTGCGTCATGAGCAGCTCATTTGAGTTGAGTCGATCCAGGCTGAGAAGCAGCCAGCGGCAAAGTTGCTGATCAAGCGAATGGTGCCGATTGCACACGGCGGTCTGCGACATCTGAGCGATCAGGGCCTGGGTGTAACGCAATAACAGGTGCAGCACCGGGCCCGAGGAGCCGAACTCTTCCTTGATGAAGTGGGCCCGAAGGCGCATCGCCTGCCCTGCGCTTTGCACCACCGCGCGGCTGGTGCTGGACTCACCCCCCATGAAAAGAGCGATGCCGACCACTCCCTCGTTGCCCACCACCGCGATCTCGGCCGAGGCGCCGTCCTCCAGCACATAGAGCAGGGAGACGATGGCATCCAGCGGAAAGTGCACATGCTGTACCCGCATGCCCGACTCGTACAGCACATGGCCCAAGGGCAGGCTGACCTGTTCAAGGTGGGGTAACCAGCGTTTCCACTCGGCATCGGGAAGCGAGGCGAGCAGGTGGTTTCTCATGTGTGCATGAGGGCGGGGGGGCAGGCGATCTGGCATAGGCAAATAAACAGGCCGCAGGCCTTAGGGTTATGCAGTTGCATTGAATTTACCTGAAACCCCGTCCGCTGTATGCGCGATGTAGTACATAGCCCTGCCGACGCATCGCTGGCAGCGTGTGCCCTACGCGGTAGCCGCAGATGTCTACAGTCAGTCTGCCTGTGCGGGGCGGGGCGGCTGGAGTTGGTAGACGGGTTCAGCAAGCTGGCTCCAGCGTGCCGCCATCGAGTTCATCCTGGGCCTTCGGTGGACGGTTTGATCTGCTGCACCTCCATCCCTGCCTGCCAAGGCGTTGGACCCGCCGTGGCCGCGTTGGCCGAGGGTCTGTTGCCCCGGCCGACGGGGCGCTACCGAACAGACACCAACACCGCGGCGTCGCATCTTCGTGGGCACGGTGCCTGTCACCGCCTACAACTGGAGCCCACCATGAGCCTCACCACGATGCTTCTGATTGTTTTGGTCCTGACTCTGATCGGCGTTAGCCCGCATGACCTCACAGCCGTGCATGGGGCTACGGGCCCAGTGGCGCGCTGGGCGTCATCGTGGTGGTCCAGGTAATCTTGCTGCTGATGGGGCGGATTTGAACGCTGGTAGCCGCCGTGTCGTACCCATGCAGGCCACTGATCTTCAAGTCATCAGTTGCTCGCGTGCGCTGCCG
>JBDLQR010000396.1:0-4646 GCA_039800485.1 Pseudomonadota bacterium | reverse complement strand
GCGAGGCAATCAAGGTATTGGTCGGGAAGTTCAAGGTCGACCACACGCCCGAGTCGCAGTCCTTGCGGGTAGGTGGCACCACCTGCACGGTGGGATAGACCAGCGCATCCACCGCATGCGTATCCATCAGGTTGACCATGCAGCGCATGAATTCCTCGCGCGCCACCCACGCGGCCTGATAGGCAGGATCGCGCTGCGGATCAGTGGGTCCACCCGCGATACCCTCCAGAAGATCAAGTTTGGGGTGATAGCAACCGGAAGACACGATTTGCTCGACCGTGCGTGCGGGCGCATTGGGGCGCGCCGCGAGGAAGGCATCAATGTCATGCCGTGAGCGCAACAGGTAGAGCGAAGTCCGCGCCAGCCATCCCGACAGGTCAGGCAACTCGACGTCGACCAACGTTGCGCCGCCCGCCTGCAGTTCAAACAAGGCCCGGGCAATCACCTCGTTCACCGGCGCGGCATGGGGATCGCTCGCTGCTCCGAATGCGTTGCGCAGCACGCCTATCCGCTTCTGTGCCAGCCCATTCGCATTCAGGGCGCTCAGATAAGAGTGCGGAGGCCTTGCGATGGAGTAGGCGCAGGTGACCGGATCCAGCGCATCGAAGCCGGCGAGTACATCAAAGACCCGGACTGCGTCGCTGACACTGCGCGCCATCGGGCCGATGGTGTCCTGGGCTCCGACCAGAGGGTTGCAGCCTGCGCGACTGATGATGCCGGGCGTCGAGCGAATGCCGACCAGATTGCAGAACGATGCCGGTACGCGCACCGAGCCGCCGCAGTCCGTGCCCAGTCCGACCGTGGCATAGCCCGCGGCCACAGCGGCACCTGTGCCGCTGCTCGAACCACCGGGGTCGCGCGAGAGATCGTAGGGATTGCGGGTTTCCCCGCTGCGGGATGAGTAACCAAACCAGGACGTGGCCCAGTCGGGCAAGGTGGTCTTGGCAACAATCACGGCACCCGCCTCCCGCAACTTGCGGATGACCGTGGCATCGCGCTCAGCCATGTAGTCGGCGAAGACGCTGGAGCCGAAGGACGTCGGCATGTCGGTGGTTTCCAGGCAATCCTTCACCACCACGGGAATGCCGTGCAGAGGGCCGGAAAGCCGCCCCTCCCGGGCCAGGTACTGATCGAGCGCACGCGCAGTCGCGACAGCGTGCGGGTTCCGGGTCACAACGGCGTTCAGGGCCGGACCCTCCTGATCACATTCCCTGATTCGCTGAAGACTCGCGTCCGTGAGCTTCTCTGCCGTGGTTTCGCCGCGCAGGAGCGCGGCCTGGAGGCGGGCGATGCCAGCCTCTCCGAATGGAACGCCGTCGATCTCGAACATCTCGTCGTCTCCCGCGGTCAGGCTGGTGTGAAACCAGCATAACCGCGGGGGGCTGGCTCAAGCCAGCGCGAAGCCTTCGTACTCCTTCGCCTTGATGTCCTCGCAGAACTGTCGGTAGGTACCTACTCCGCCGATGTAGGACAGCAGGCGTCGCGGCTTGCCCTCGATGTTGGCGCCGGTGTACCAGGAGTTGGTGCGCATCATCAGCGTGGCGTTGGCCACCTGATCGTGGTGCGTGACCCAAGCGTCCTCGCGGGCTTGCGTGGGTTCCATGGTGTGCTTGCCATGCCCGCGCAGATAGGCCACCGCATCGCTGATCCACTCCACCTGCTGCTGCAGGCAGGTCGCCATGTTGCAGAAGGCAGTTGAAGGCGCCAACGGGCCTGCCACGGTGAAGAGATTGGGAAAGCCGTGAATCTGCAGTCCCAAAGTCGAACGGATATCGTGGCTCCACATCTCGGTCAGGGACCGACCACCTCGCCCGCGAATCCCCATGCGGGTGAGTGATCCGGTACCGGCATCAAAGCCGGTCGCCAGGATGACCACATCGAGCTCGTACTCGCGCCCACCGGCCTTGAGCCCTTTTTCAGTGAAACATTCGATGGGTGTTTCATGCACATCGACCAGTTCAACGTTGTCGCGGTTGTAGACATCGTAGTAACCGGTCTCCAGCGGCACGCGGTAAGTACCAAAACCATAGCTGCGCGGCACGAGCTTCTCCGCCACGACTGGGTCCTTGATGCGGGCGCGAATCTTGCCGCGCACGAATTGGGAGATTTCGTCGTTGATGGCCTGGTCGAAGAACATCTCCTGGAAGCCACCGATCCAGAAACTGAGCGAGCCATCCGCCCAGATTTTCTCGAGCTCCGCCCGGCGTTGCTCCGGGGTGAGTTCGCTGTATTTGACGGGTTCAAAATCGTAATCAAAGCCGGCGAAGGTGCCTTGCACGCGTTTGCGCAGCTCCGGATACCTGGCCCGCCACTCAGCCCTCGCCTTGTCGTCGTAACGCACATTGCGCATGGGCACGGCGTACTGCGGCGTGCGCTGGAAGACCTTCAAGTCCTCGACCTGGCTTGCGATGGTCTGGATGACCTGGATGCCCGTCGCGCCCGTGCCGATCACACCCACCCGCTTGCCGGAAAGGTCGATACCTTCGCGCGGATAACGCGCGGTGTGCGCAATGAGGCCTTTGAATTTTTCGTGGCCCGGAAAGGGTGGCACCTGGGGCGCGGACAACATGCCGGTGCAGCTGATGAGGAACTCGGTGGTGACTCGATCGCCCTTGTCGGTACTCACCCTCCAGCACATGCGGGCTTCATCCCACTCAGCCGCAGTCACCCGGGTGTTGAGCTGGATATCGCGTCGCAGGTCCAGCCTGTCGGCCACGAAGTTCAGATAACGCTCCGTCTCCGCCTGGCAAGGGAAGCGCTCGCTCCAGTTCCATTCCTTGAGCAGCGCCTCTGAAAACCAGTACTGGTAGATGTAGGACTGGGAATCCACGCGTGCGCCTGGATAGCAGTTCCAATACCAGGTGCCGCCAACTTCCGTGGCAGCGTCGAAGACCTTCACCCTGAGACCCATCTCCCTCAGCCGATGAAGCTGATACATGCCGGCGAAGCCGGCGCCTACGACGATGGCGTCGTATTCAGGCTCGGCGCCAGCGCTCTGACTGGTCGCCCCCTTGGTGCTTGTTGCTGTGTTCTGCATGTCGGACCTCGCTTTTGCGCGCCTCAAACCGGACGCTTTAGATGGATTCGTGGGCGAGTATCCGAGCCGCCCCGATTGACGAGGAGGCGTGGTTGGTGACAATGAGGGGGTAATTTGATGCCACACGCCCATGGACCTGAGCTGGATCAATCGCATCCTCATCCCCAATACCTATGTGCGCCTGCTCGCACAGGAGTTCGAGGACCTGCAGCAAGTAACCGAAGGCACAGGTATCGCGCCTGAGGCACTGGCGCACTCTGCACAACCCGTGACCGTAGCCCAGCACCTGCGATGCATCAGCAATGTCCTGCCGTTGCGGCAGTCCTGCGATTGGCATTTGCAGTGGGGTCGGCGCATGGCCGAAAACTTCCATGGGGCCGTCAGCCTCGCGCTGCTCACCGCGCCGACCCTCGGCGAGGGTCTGGATACGTTCATCCACTACATGCCAAGTCGTATTCCCTATCTGGAATGGTCCGCCCGGATGGAGGGCGACTTCTTCTGTTGCAGGGTCACCCCGCTCATCGACCTCGGGGCCGTGCATCACATGCTCATCGAGGTGCCGCTCATCGTCATGCACGAATATGTGCGGGTGATGCGCCATGGCCCGGCAACCGCGGCGAAGCTTGAGCTCACCTATCCGCCCCCGATGGAGCCCGGCCTCTATGCACGCTGGTTCGATTGTCCCGTCACTTTCGAGCGGGAACAGAACGCGCTGCTCATCCCCGCGGGGTGGCGCGAAATTGCCAATGTGGATTTTGACCCTGGTGCATGGAAAACGGCGCTTGCGCGGTGCGAATCCCAATGCCAGCGCGGGGATGACCAGCATCTGCTGACCCGCGTGCGACGACTGCTGCTGGATTCGATCGAACGTGACACTGGCGACGCCGAGCCCACGCTTGCATCAGTCGCCGCGCGCATGCACCTGTCGCCGCGTACGCTGATCAGGCGCCTGCGCGCACTGGATACGAGCTTCCAGCAAATCAGTGATGCCCTGTTGAAGACACGGGCGACGGAACTGCTGCATGACCCCGAACAACGCGTTCAGGATATTGCCACCCGCCTCGGCTACACGGATGCGGCCAGTTTCCGCAAAGCGTTTCGACGCTGGTTTGGCACCACGCCTGCCGAGTTCCGTCAGCGCTTGAATCCGATCCGCGCCCAGTGACGCCATGATCAGACGCCGGATCTTGATGGCTGGGGCGACTGGCACGATAGGACAGGCCACCACCCGCGCGCTGTTGGCCCGAGGCCATGAGGTAGTGTGCATCGTGCGCTCACGCGCAGGGTTTGGTGGCAGTCTGTCACCGCATGATCTGGCCGGCCTGCTCCCCGGTGCCGAGTTGCGCGTGGCGCAGGTCGATGATCCGGACTCACTTGCTAGGGAGGGGCTGCGCGGAGAAACTTTCGATGCCGTGGTGTCCTGTCTCGCGTCGCGCACCGGCGCACCGAGTGACGCCTGGGCCATAGACCATGCGGCTCACCTGAATGTGCTGTCCGCAGCCCAGGCGGCGGGCGCCAGTCATTTCGTACTGCTCTCCGCACTCTGCGTGCAGAAACCGCAACTGGCCTTCCAGCACGCCAAGCTGGCATTCGAGCAGGCACTGATGGA
>JBDLQR010000395.1:0-4104 GCA_039800485.1 Pseudomonadota bacterium | reverse complement strand
AGCAGGAGCAGGAATCCTATCTGCACCGCACGCGACGGATCTCCCTTGAAAGACATGGTCCGGATGCTGGCTCGGCAGGGCTGAGTTGGAGAATCGGCCGCTGTCAGGCGGCGTGACTGTCCGCCCGCGCCTGCGGAGTGCCCTGCAGCGCGAGGCGGAGTTCTTCGGCAAACTCGGGCTCGAGTCCCCCGAGAAACGCCTCCAGGGAACCCTCCGGTCCGGCATGCAGCAAGCCACGCAGTCCCAGGCAGGGAATGTGCGCGAAGCGACGCGCGAGGGCCGCGGCCCAGGTCTCCACCGCCGCCTGTTCAGCCGGATTGAGGTGAGCGAGATCCTTCTTGAGCAGGCGCTTCACACCCTCCTCCGCGGTGCGTCGGTAGCGCTGCTGGAGCGCGCCAAAGAGGCGGCCGCTGTAACGTTCGGCAAAGCGTTCATTCGTTTTTTGCAAAGCCTCATCCACCAGTTCGCGCGCTTGGGCCGCCTCCAACAGGCGGGCTGAGCGATTCTGCTCCGCGCGCCGCGTGATCTCATCCATGCTGACGCGCGGGATGTCCAGGGCGAGGCAGACTTCGGGGTCAAAATCGGGCGGGATGGACATGTCCACGATGAGCGGGGAATCACCCGTGGGCGTACGCGCTGCGAGCCGTTCGATCTGTTCCTTGTCGAGCAACGGATCCGTCGCACCGGTTGCACTCAGGACAGCCTCCAAGGGTGGAGGATTGTGCGCAAACTCCGCGAGTGACCGAGCTTCCGCGCCATACAGCGCGGCCAAGGCCTGCGCACGCTCCAGCGTACGATTGACGATGAGCAGCGGGATACCAGCCGCGTGCAGCGAGACCGCCGCGCGTTCAGTCATGGGTGACACGCCAATCAACGCTACTCGTCCCGGTGCGTCACTCACATGCTCACGGATGAGATCCACCGCGATTTCAGCCAGTGAAACCCGCCCGGCGCCAATGCGCGTTTCGCCGCGGATCGTACCGGCCACTCGCAAGGCCTCTTCGAACAGGGTCTCGAGGATGGGACCACACAGGCCCAATCGCCGCGAGAGCTCCCAGGCAGTTCGCACCTGGCCTGCGATTTCCACTTCGCCGAGCATTGCGGAATCAAGGCCCGCTGTTGTGAGGAAGAGATGTTCCATGGCGCCTTCGCCACCCCAGGCGCGCAAGGCGCGCAGCGCCTCTGCGGCCGAGCCCTCCTGACCGGTAAGCAGGCGGTAGGCCTGGGGGCGCAAATCGACACTGGGGGTATCCTCGGTACGCACAAAGACCAGTTCCACCCGGTTGCAGGTGGCGATATAGGCAAGCTCGGACAAGCCCTGATCCTTGGCGAATCCGGCCAGAGTGGCCTCGACGTTGGCCGGATCAAGCGTGTAACCCGCAAGCGAGGCCTTGCCGGATTGACGCCACGACACCCCTATCATTCCCAGATTGCGCAACATCGGCCAGCCCCCTCCAGAGCACAGGGCCCAAGTAAAACGCATTCACTCCCGCGAATTGTCACGGTTGTGTCACGCGCAGCGGCCTCCAGCCCACAAAAGTCCGGGCCCCATCCAGTTCCTACCGGTGACTTATACTTGCCCGCATGACCTCCTCGTCCAACGGATCCGCGCCGCTCATAGTGACCGGGATGCATCGCTCCGGGACTTCTCTCACGGCATCCTGGTTGACGCGTCTCGGCATCGACATGGGCAGGCAACTGGTGCCGCCCGATGGTGCCAATCCCAAGGGATACTTCGAAGACACGGCGTTCCTCGCGCTCAATCGAAACATGCTCAAGGCTGCCTGCAGACGGGATGCGGGCGGCCATCCTGACTGGGGCTGGACCGAAAAAGAAGGAACGGACCCTGCAGCATTGGAGCGTTTTCGGTCGGAAGCCGAAGCGCTCGTGGCTGAGGGGCGTGCGAAAGACGCTCTCTGGGGCTGGAAAGATCCGAGGACCACGATGCTGCTGGAGTTCTGGCACTCGGTGGTACCCGATGGCCGTTACCTCCTTCTCTACCGTTATCCTTGGGAGGTCGCCGCCTCCATCCATCGCCTGGGTGCCACCGTTTTTTCAGAGCACCCCGACTACCCAGAGCGCCTCTGGATGGCCTACAACCGGGCTTTGCTCAAATTTCTCGCGGCGCACCCGGAGCGCTGTGTGCTGGCCAGCACCAATGCGCTCGTTACCGATCCTTCGAGACTTCACTCGCTCCTGCGGAATCACTTGGGCCTTTCGGTGCAAGGTGATCTGACGGAAGTCCTGTTCCAGGGTCTTTTCAGGAACGTACCCTCCACGGATCCACTCCCTGGCCTGCATGCTCTTGCGTGGCCAGAGACAGCAGAAGTGCTCTCGGAGCTGGACGCCATTGCGCATCTGCCTTCCGAGGGCGCGCAGAGGATTTCCAGCTTCGCGCCACGCCTGCTGCATGTGCCAAAGCTCAAGCCGCGCTTCAGTATCGTCACTCCAGTGCACAACGACGGCATCTATCTTGCTGAGGCCATCGCCAGCGCCGAGCGCAGCGGTACGCCTGACACGGAGCTCATCGTGATCGATGATGGTTCATCCGAGCCTTTTACCTGCACTTTCCTCGAGCGGCTGAAAGATCTCGGCTACCTGATCGTGAATCAGCCCAATCAGGGTCTTGCCAGTGCTCGCAACCGCGCCATCGGCCTCGCTCGCGGCGAGTTCATTTTGCCGCTCGATGCGGATAACCGGCTGCGACCCTGCTATCTCACGCGAGCCGGCGAGATACTGGACTCAAGTCCATCCACAGGAGTGGTGTACGCAGATCGCGAAGAGTTCGGCTTGCGCAGCGGTCGGGTAGAGATCCCCGATTTCAACTGGGAGGCAATGCTCGACAGGAACGTGATCGATGCGTGTGCCGTGTTTCGTCGCCAGGTTTGGGTGGATGCAGGTGGCTTTGACGAAACTTTACCCGCGCTGGAAGACTGGGATTTCTGGCTCGGTGCCTGGTGTGCCGGATGGAATTTTCACCACTTGCCGGAGGTCGCCTTTGACTACCGGGTACGCGCGGGCAGCCTGACCCAGTGGCTGAAAAGCAGCGCACGCTATCGTGAGTTGAGACACAGGATCAGAGGCCGACACAGGGGGCGGAAGCGACGTGCATTCGGCCCCGTCTCTCGCACCCAGCGTATCGCGCGGAGTTTACACAGCACGTTGGTGAAAGTTCGGGACCGGCTGAAAGCGCCATGGACAGCCGCCATCTCACACGATGCGCCGGACTTTCTCATAATTGGTGCGATGAAAGCGGGTACGACTTCCCTCTTTGACTGCCTGGCCTCGCATCCATCGATCATCAAACCATTGTCCAAGGAACTCCATTTCTTCGACCTGCAACATCAACGAGGTTACGCATGGTATCGCCGGCAGTTGGGGCTTGATTCAACACAGCCCCATGGAGGCTTGAGCGGTGAATCTTCGCCGTACTATCTGTTCCATCCTGCAGTACCGCGTCGAGTGGCGGAGGTCCGTCCTGCGGCGCGGCTCATCGTCCTGTTGAGAAACCCGGTCACGCGTACAGTTTCCCACTACCACCATGCACGTCGCCTGGGCCTCGAAGAGCTCCCGCTGGAGGAAGCCTTGGCTCGGGAGGAGACTCGTCTTCTGGGCGCGAGCGAGGTCCTCGTTCGCGAGGAGGCAACAATCAGTCCGTCGCATCAGTATTTCAGCTACAGGGCGAGGGGACAGTATTCCGAACAGCTGGAAGCTTGGCTCCGGTTTTTTCCACCGGAGCAGATACTGGTGCTGCAGAGCGAGCACCTGTTCACGAGGCCGCAATCCGAGCTGCGCCGGGTCGTCAGATTTCTGGATCTGCCCTCTCTGCCACCGGCTCCGCTGGGCCTGCTCAATGAGGGCGTCTACCCGTCTGCCTCGGAGGAGGTGATCACCATGCTCGAGCGTCATTTTGCTCCTTGGAACGAGCGTCTTGCGGCATTGCTGGAGACGCAGTGGAATCAGCGTTTCGATCTCTCTGCGTGGCAATGTGCCAAGCTGGATCTCCACACCCCGGCGGTTTAGCGGAAGAACCGGTTATCCGGATTTCAGCAAGGGTGGTACCGAACAATGATCTGGCCGCGTGGATGATTCCATCCACCGATA
>JBDLQR010000394.1:0-2775 GCA_039800485.1 Pseudomonadota bacterium | reverse complement strand
CTACCGGGAGCTTGAAGAGGGGTTTCCGGGGTATGAGTTGGTGGGGTAGAGGGGGATCGGGTGGGAATTGAGTGACAGTTACCCTATTTCCAATAATTAGGTAACTGTCACCAATTGCATTGTATACAGGACCAGGTATTTCAGGTTCTTCGAGCCATTGCCAACTCTTGGGCGAAAGCCGCCAGAATTACCCACCGGCAGGATGCGAGCAAGAGCAGAGGCTCCGGCGTTCTTTGCGGTTCCACCGCGATAAACTGCGTCCACGACCAGCGGAGCGCGCTCCAATTCGTTGAATTCAAAGGTGCGTGGCATTTACGTTGCGCAAAGGTGTTTGTAATTACTTATGAACCTGCTTTGGCAGTTTAATGCTCAAGACCCACCCAAGCCCAACAATCGCCGCCAGCCACTGGCCTTTATCGGTACGGCCTGTTGGTGTGAGGGCGATACTGGAGTCGGCACCGACCACGCGCGTGGGCGTTCCCTGGCGTAGGCAGTGAGGCAATCCATCAGCGCCTCTTGTCGTGGCACGACGAAAATCACGTCGTCCACAATCTGCATGAAAACATCTGCACCGCCCCCAGGCAGGGCGTGGACGATTTCCACCATCGTCGGCCATTGGGCGGGGTCGAGCCGGCCACCTGGAGTGCTCAGGAACAGGCGCGCGTCATCGATGAGGATGATGTCGCCCGACCGGTCTCGCAGCAGCCGGAGTTCCTCCAGCAACGGGCACTCATCTCCCTTGCCCGCGGTGACTCCGCCGGACCAGTGGCCGTCCAGATAAAACAGAGCTGGCTCAGACTGGAGGCCCTTCACAACCTCCGGCAGCACGATGCGGGAGTCTCCATGATGCGCTTGCACATTCGGGCGGTCCGCCAGCGCTTGCGCGGCAGCCGCATGCAGGGTCTGCGAACGCTCAATCGTGTGAACGCAGTCGAAATGATCCGCGGCCCAGCGGGCAGTCTGGCCTTGGTAGGTTCCGGTCTCGACAAACTGCCGCGTGCCGCTCAAGCGCGCGAGACGCAGGGAAATGTCAACGGGAAAGGGGGTGACGATTCCCATGATGCTGCGCCTTCCGGTGTGCCTGACTTGTCATGGCGAATGTTTCTTTATAGTTACAGCAACTTGTAGCAGACCTGCGGGGTCAAGTCAGCTCACCTGTCGGCGACCCCAAACTTTTGGCTCCATTGGTGAAAGTGGGCCCTCCACAGCTAAGATGCCTGACCCCTTGCCCGGAGGCGCTACCTTGACCTGGCTCGATGAACGCGCGCGCAATGTGCACTCCCAGTGTGGTGAGGATGGCGTCATCGAAGCCATCTTCGAGGTGATTTCTGCGGGTGAGCCGCCGTGGTGCGTGGAGTTCGGGGCTTGGGATGGCATCCACCTGTCGAACACCCGTCACCTGCTCCAGTCCGCCAACTGGTCCGCTGTACTGATTGAGGGTGATGCCCAACGCTACCAGAAGCTGGTCGCCGAATACGCGGGTAATTCGCGAGTGTGCCCGCTCAATGCCTGGGTAGGGTTCGGGGAGTCTGACGGCCTCGATTCGCTTCTTTCCGGTACGCCCATCCCCAGGGATTTCGCGCTGCTGTCGATAGACATCGATGGCAACGACTACCACGTGTGGAAAGCTGTCCAGGTCTACCAGCCCCGGGTGGTGGTGATCGAATACAACCCCACCATTCCCACCCCTGTGCGCTTCGTACAGCCTGCTGATCCGGCCGTGCAGCAGGGCTCGAGTCTTCTCTCCCTGGTGGAGTTGGGAAGGGAGAAGGGCTATGAGCTCGTGTGTGTGCTGGCCAACAATGCGATCTTCGTGCGTGCCGAGTACTTGGCCGCGTTCGGGCTGGCGACCAACGCACCGGAGGTTTTGCGTACTGATGAACGCCAGATCACCTGGCTGTTTACGGGGTATGACGGACGCATTTTTCTTGCCGGCAAGCGCAGGATGATTTGGCACGGTGTGAAGATCCTGGAATCCGACGTCCAGGTGCTGCCGCGTTTTCTCAGGCACCCCCGCGCCCGGTATTCCTTGTGGCGGCGGCTGTACATGCGTTTCTTCAAATGGTGGCGGGGTAATTAAACCGGTGACAGTTACCCTATTTCCGGAAATACCGAGGTGGTGGCAGTTACCCCATTACCTGCGGTCAGGTAGCCATCACCAAAAGCATTGGCACCGCAGAGGATCCAGACCAGCGCTGCGATTTTCCCCGAACTTGGAACGACATTGGAACCATCACGTGGCCGTGAAATGCGAGCGTCTTGCGTTTCTATCAAGTTTTCAGTGAAGCTCACATTTGCTCCGCCCCATTTAAGGGACAAGGACGATGGCGCACCCAACCCGGATTGCACTGATATCCCTGCTGGTCTGGGTTTTCGCCATCACTCCTGTTGTCTGGTATTTAGAGGGGCGCTGGTTTTCCTGGCCCAGCCTTAAGGAGGTGTTGCGCTGGTTGCAGCCACAGTCAGACGAAGTGCCCATGGCAGAGCACGCCTCAGCCACACCGCGCGCGGCGACGACAAAGACGCCCAACGGTGTGGCTCTCTATTTGGAGCAGCATGAGGTCCCCAGGGGGTGCGAGGCTACTGCTTCATCGAACCTGCAACGAAAGCGTCAGCACCCGGTCTATCGATGGGTTGACGAGAACGGCCAGATTCACTTGAGCGATCAAGAGCCCACCGAATTGACTGCGCAACGCATTGATCACACGCTGCCGAACGCCTTTGATTACTTCACATTGAAATTGCGCATCATCGGCATGAACGGCCCGCCGTTTC
>JBDLQR010000393.1:0-7929 GCA_039800485.1 Pseudomonadota bacterium | reverse complement strand
TACACATCCGCGGTGTCGTAGAAATTGATCCCGGCCTCGAAGGCACGCCGGAAGAAGGGCATGGAGGCTTTCGCGTCCAGCACCCAGTCGCGCCAGGCAGGTGTCCCGTAAGACATGCACCCCAGGCAGAGGCGCGAGACCCGCAGGCCTGTCGCACCCAATCGCACGTACTTCATGCGGCCAGCCCCTTTCTTGATGAGTCAGCCCGTCAGTTCCCTGAGTGCGGCCATCAAGGCCGCGCTGTCGTCATCGGTCCCGATCGAGATCCGCAGAAACTGCGCAATGCGGGACGCCTCGAAATGTCGCACCAGCACCCGACGCGCCCGCAGGCCCTGCTGCAGATCACTCGCGTCGTGGTCAGGATGACGTACGAACACGAAGTTGGCAGCCGAAGGCAGCACCTCGAAGCCGAGGCTCACCAGATCGGCGACCAGACGTTCGCGGGTCGCCATCACAGCCTGGCGCCGTTCCTCGAAATACGCCTGATCCTCGATCGCAGCCTGTGCCCCGGCCTGTGCGAGGCGGTCAACCGGATAGGAATTGAAACTGTTCTTGACCCGATCCAGGGCCTCGATGAGATCAGCATCGCCCAAGGCGTAGCCCACACGCAGACCGGCGAGCGCCCGCGACTTGGACAAGGTTTGCACTACCAGCAGGTTGGGATACTCGGGAATCAGGTCGACCACTGATTCCGCACCGAAATCCACATAGGCCTCATCGATGACCACCACGGATTCCGTGTTGTGCTCCAGCAGACCGCGGATGCTCTCACGGCTGAGTGCCCGCCCCGTGGGTGCGTTGGGATTGGGAAATATGATGCCGCCGTTGAGGCGGCGGTAGTCCGACAACCGGATCTCGAAATCCTCGGTGAGCGGAATCTCTTCGTAGTCCACACCGTACAGCGCGCAATAGACAGGATAGAAGCTGTAGGTGATGTCGGGGAACAGCACCGGTTCATCCTGCGCAAGAAGTCCCAGAAACACATGGGCCAGCACTTCGTCCGAGCCGTTGCCGACGAATACCTGATCCACCGAGAGCCCGAAATTCCTGGCAAGCGTTTCCCGCAGGCGCTCGGAATTGGGATCGGGATAGAGTCTGAGCCGAGCCAGTTCCTCGTTGATCGCAACGGACACCTGCGGCGAGGGCGGGTAAGGGCTTTCGTTGGTGTTGAGCTTGATGAGCGACCCGAGCTTGGGTTGTTCGCCCGGGACATAAGGCGAAAGCTCTCTGGCAACATCGCTCCAGTATCGCGAGGTCATGCGCGGCTTCTTGTCCGTAGACTGGTGGATGGGCGGAAGAATACTCCATTCATTGCAGCTTGGCGCGAGACTGCCCGCGGGCCTTCGCGCCGTGCGGTTGAGGCATGCAGGCACAGTGGTTATCTTTGCCGGCCATGGAGACACCACAAACTCCCGAAACCCGGTGGCTGAGACAGGTCTTGTGTCATCGGCCCGGGTCGCAATGTGTCCCCTGAGACCCGGAACGACACGGTCGCCCGGCTGAGCGCGGCCCTGCAGCGTGCGCGACGTATCGTGGTCTTCAGCGGTGCGGGTCTCAGCACCGAGTCCGGCATCCCGGATTTCCGCAGCCCCCAGGGCATCTGGTCACAGGCCAAACCCATCGAATTTCGCGATTTCGTCTCGTCCGAAGCTGCACGGCGGGAAGCGTGGCGGCGCAAGTTCCTCATCGATCGCGACATGCGCAATGCCCAACCCAACCGGGGCCATCGGGCGGTGCATCATCTGGTCATGCAGGGCGCCTGTCATGCGGTGATCACACAGAACATCGACGGTCTGCATCAGGCAAGCGGCATTCCCGAACAGGCGCTGATCGAACTGCACGGCAATGGCACCTATGCCAAGTGTCTGGAGTGCGACCGCCGGCATGCCCTGGATCCCATCGAGGACGCATTCCACCGCGAGGGGCGCCTGCCACACTGCGAGGGCTGTGGCGGGCTGGTCAAGGCCGCCACCATTTCCTTCGGCCAGGCCATGCCGGAACAGGCAATGGCTCGCGCGGAATCCGCCGTCTCGGACTGTGATCTGCTGCTGGTGCTGGGCTCATCGCTGGTGGTCTACCCTGCGGCTTCCTTTCCCCTGCGGGCCAAGCGGCGCGGGGCGCAGCTCATCATCATCAACCGCGAACCCACACCCCAGGACATCGAGGCGGATCTCGTGTTCCATGCCGATATCGGGCCCCTGCTCGGATCTGCACTGGAGATTCCATGAGAATGCCTGCATCCTGCGGCCAACCTGAGGAGGCTCTCGCATGAAGCTCATCCCCGACATCGTGGCCAGACTCGACAGCCACACCGAATGGCGCCGCGATCTCCATGCCCACCCCGAGCTCGCCTATGCGGAGCACCGCACCAGCGATTTCGTGGCAGAGAAACTTCATTCCTTCGGCATCCCCGTCGTGCGTGGACTCGGTGGCACAGGCCTCGTGGGAACCTTGCGCGCGGGCTCGGGGCCCGGACGCATCGGCTTGCGCGCCGACATGGATGCCTTGCCCATGTCCGAACAGAACGAGTTTGCCCACCGCTCACGGAATCCCGGCTGCATGCATGCCTGCGGGCACGACGGCCATACCGTGATGCTGCTGGCGGCGGCTGAGCATCTCGCACGCCACCGGGATTTCGATGGCACCATCCACTTCATTTTCCAGCCCGCAGAGGAAGGTGAAGCCGGAGCCAAGGCCATGATGGACGATGGGTTGTTCACACGGTTTCCCGTTGATGGCGTCTTC
Organism: Pseudomonadota bacterium; assembly: GCA_039800485.1. GTDB lineage: Bacteria > Pseudomonadota > Gammaproteobacteria > CAIKBL01. Next base: position 5,184 of record JBDLQR010000393.1, on the reverse strand, counting down.
GGGCTGCACAACTGGCCGTGGCTCGCGCCCGGCGAGATGATGGTCCGGCCTGGCCCCATGATGGCTGCCATGGACATTTTCGAAGTCACCCTGCGCGGGCGCGGGGGACATGCAGCCCAGCCGCACCTCGCCATCGATCCGGTGCTGGTTGCCACACAGCTGGTGCAGGCCTGGCAAGGCATCATTTCGCGCGCGGTGGATCCGATGGAAGCTGCCGTACTTTCCGTCACCCAGATTCACGCCGGCAGCGCGTGGGCCGTGATTCCGGATGAAGCCGTGCTGCGCGGCACGGTGCGGACCTTCAAGCCCGAAATACAAGCCTTGATCGAGACGCGCATGCGCGAGCTGGGCCAAGGCCTTGCGGAGGCTCATCAGTGCAGCTTTACCTGGCGCTACGAGAAGCGGTTTCCGCCCACCCTGAATACACCGGCCGAAACGGAAGATGCTGCGCGCGCCGGACGAACAGTCTTTGGTGAGCAGGCCGTACGCCAGGATCTCGCGCCCAGCATGGGCTCGGAGGATTTCGGCTGGATGCTGCAGGAGCAGCGTGGGAGCTATGCGTGGCTCGGCAGTGGCGGCGGTGGTAGCTGCCTGCTGCACAACCCCCGTTATGACTTCAACGATGAGGTCATCCCGCTCGGCGCCACCTACTGGGTGACGCTTGCCCGGCAATTCCTGTCCAACCCAAGAACAATAGTCGAGAACACACGTGTCGAAAAAAACGCCGAACCTGGACACCTTCATGGCGCAGGTGCGCCAGGACAATCCCGGCCAACCTGAATTCCATCAGGCAGTACTCGAGGTCTGCAAACCCATCTTCACCTTCATCAAGGACAAGCCCCGCTATCACGAGTACCAGATTCTTCGCCGCATCACCGAGCCGGATCGCATCGTCTCTTTCCGGGTCTGCTGGGAGAATGACCAAGGAAGTATCGAGGTCAACCGTGGCTGGCGTATCCAGAACAACAGCGCCATCGGACCTTACAAAGGGGGGCTGCGCTTTCATCCCAGCGTGAACGAGTCGATTCTCAAGTTTCTGGCTTTCGAACAGACCTTCAAGAACTCACTCACAGGCCTGCCTCTGGGCGGTGGCAAGGGCGGCGCCAATTTTGATCCCAAGGGCCGCAGTGACCATGAAGTCATGCGCTTCTGCCAGTCGTTCATGAACGAGCTGTACCGGCACATCGGTGATGACATCGATGTGCCCGCCGGCGACATCGGCGTGGGGGCACGCGAGATTGGTTTCCTCTACGGGCAGTGGAAGCGCCTGACCACACTGCATACCGGCGTGTTGACCGGCAAGGGCCTGCCCTATGGCGGCAGCCTCATCCGCCAGGAAGCGACCGGCTACGGTTGCAGCTACTTCATGCAGGAAATGCTCGCGACCCGGGGCGATGCCATCGAAGGCAAGATCTGTCTCGTCTCAGGTTCGGGCAACGTTGCCCAGTATGCGGTCCAGAAAATCACCGCCCTGGGTGGCAAGGTAGTCACGATGTCGGATTCCGACGGATTCATCCACGACCCGGACGGCATCGATGCTGAAAAACTCGCCTGGGTGATGGAGCTCAAGAACGTTCAGCGGGGTCGTCTCAGCACCTATCCTTCCGTGTTCCGCAAGGCCCGCTACCACGCCGGGAAACGTCCTTGGGGTGTGCCGGCTCAGCTCGTCTTTCCCTGCGCCACCCAGAATGAGATCTCGCATCAGGACGCACTCACCCTGCTGGCCAATGGCTGTATCGGCGTGAGCGAGGGTGCCAACATGCCTTCCGAACTGGCCGCCATCGATACATTCCTCGCGGCCAGGATCCTGTTCGCACCCGCCAAGGCCGCCAACGCGGGGGGTGTTGCGGTGTCGGGGCTGGAGATGAGCCAGAACAGCGCGCGCATGCGCTGGAAGGAAGAAACCCTGCAGGAACTGCTGCGCCAGATCATGCAGGACATCCACGGGCGCTGCCTGCAATATGGCGGCACACGCGACCGCAAGTTCACCAACTATGTCACGGGCGCCAACATCGCAGGCTTCGTCACGGTGGCGGATGCGATGCTCGCCTACGGTATCGTCTGAGGAGACGCTGCATGAGCCTGCCACGACTGACCTGCTGTCTGACCTTTGATTTCGACGCCATGTCCTCCTGGATAGGCTCGATGAAGTCGAACAATCCCAGCATGATCTCACGTGGCCAGTTTGGCGCGGTGGCCTTGCCGCGCCTGCTCGCCCTGCTCGACACCCACGCCATCAAGGCCAGCTTCGCGGTGCCGGGTCACACGGCGTATGCCTATCCCCGACTGGTGCAGGAGATTCACGCTCGCGGACACGAGATTGCGCACCACGGGTGGGTACATGAAAACCCGGCGGCGTTTGATGAGGCCGGAGAGAGGCGCGTCCTGGAACTCGGGCTGGAAGCCCTGCAGCGCGTGGCAGGGATACGCCCCAGCGGCTACCGCTCGCCGGCCTGGGATCTCAGCCCGCGCAGCATCGATTTGCTGCGTGAGTATGGCTTCAGCTACGAATCCAGCTGCATGGGACATGACTTCCACCCCTATTACCTGCGCAGTGGCGATGCGTGGTCCCTGGATGGCGCCTATCGCTTCGGCACCACGGTGGATCTGGTGGAAATGCCGGTCACCTGGATGCTGGATGACTTTCCGCCCGCAGAATTCGTGCTCGGCATGAATACCGGACTGCAGGCGCCATCCCAGCTGGAGGAAAACTGGCGCGCGGATTTCGATTTCGCCTATGCGCACTGCCCCGGCGGGGTCTTCACCCTGACCATGCACCCGCAGACCATCGGGCGCGGCCGTTATTTCCTGATGCTGGAGCGCCTGATCGGGTATTTCGCCGGTTTCGAGGGGGTGGTCTTCGACACCATGGAGGCCTATGTCACACGGTGGCGAGCGCACAACCCGCTTGCAGACTGGGTGGCTGCCAATGGGGATCTCACGGGGCGGTACGCAATCACGCCTTGAGCCGCGCGCAAGCATGGCGAACCCGCGGGTCTTTGGGTAAGGTTCGGGCAGTTTCCAGCCGGGATCAAGCTCATGCTGTTGAATGCCGACCAGATCATGGTGCGCGACATGGCGCGCCGTTTCGCCAGTGAAGCACTGGCGCCCCATGCTGCGGAATGGGACCGCAACCGCACTTTCCCGCGGGCAGCGGTGCGCCAGATGGGCGAACTCGGCCTGATGGGCATGCTGGTCCCCGGCGAATACGACGGGCCCGGCATGGACCATGTCTCGATGGCGATCGCACTGGAGGAAATCGCGGCTGGTGACGGCGCGACCTCCACCATCATGAGCGTGCAGAACTCCGTGGTCTGCATGCCCCTGCTCAAGTTCGGCACCGAAGTCCAGAAAGACACCTGGCTGCGTCCACTCGCACGCGGCGAAAAGCTCGGTGCATTCTGCCTGACCGAACCCCACGCTGGCTCCGACGCCGCAGCACTCAAGACCCGCGCGACACGCACCGAACATGGATGGCGGCTCGACGGCGTGAAGCAGTTCATCACCAATGGAGCGAATGCGGATGTGGCGATCGTGTTTGCCGTGTCCGACCCGGCCGCCGGCAAACGTGGCATCAGCGCCTTCGTGGTGCCAACCCGCACGCCCGGGTACCGGGTTGCGCATGTCGAAGCCAAGCTCGGCCAGCGCGCCTCGGATACGGCGCAGATTGCCCTCGAGGGCTGCGAGATCCCTTCTGACCATCTGCTGGGTGAGGAAGGCGCAGGCTACCGCATCGCACTTTCAAATCTGGAGGGCGGGCGTATCGGCATCGCTGCCCAGGCCGTGGGCATGGCCCGCGCGGCGCTGGCTGCGGCCGCCAAGTATGCGAACGAACGCGAGGCCTTCGGCCAGCCGTTGAGCGGACACCAGGCCGTCTCGTTCCGCCTCGCTGACATGGCCACCCGCATAGAGGTCGCGCGCCAGATGGTGCTGCATGCGGCGGCGTTACGCGACGCAGGGCATCCCTGCCTGCGCGAAGCCTCCATGGCCAAGCTCTTTGCCTCGGAAATGGCCGAGCAGGTGTGTTCGGATGCCATCCAGATTCATGGCGGCTACGGCTATGTCGAGGATTTCCCCGTCGAGCGCATCTATCGCGACGTGCGGGTGTGCCAGATTTACGAAGGGACCAGTGACGTCCAGCGACTGGTGATCGCACGCCAGCTGGACGCCGCCTGATCCACCCGCACCGCCATCACGGCGATGCACGCATGACCAAAGTCCCGAGGAGTACGTATTGATGGCCTTGTTTGACCAGACCCGTTTCATCGAGCGGGTCAACCAGGACGGCGAGTTCCAGATCGCTGCGCGATATCTCAACGGCGCGCTGAAGCTTTTCTTCGGCGAAGACGCGCTGCTGCTGTCCTTCCGCGACGGACGACTCACGAGCATCGTGCCGGGTGTGATGTTCGATTCTGCCGAGGTGACCATCCGTGGTCCCGTTACGCACTGGCAGGAGTTCCTCAAGCCCGTCCCCCGTCCCTTCTTCCATGACATGTTCGCGGCCATCGTCAGCCGCGAGTTCGAATGGTTTGGCAGCTCGGAGACATTCTTCGCGTACTACGGCGCGTATCGCCGCATGTTTCAACTGATGCGCGAGTGCGCGGCCTGAGGAGCACCAGATCATGGCAAGACACGACAACACCACCGGCCGCTACGTCTACCTGACCGTACAGGGCATCGAATATCGCGTGTACTACGAAAGTGCGGGCGAGGGCATCCCGCTGGTCTGCCAGCACACGGCGGGCGCGCATGCCTTCCAATGGCGGCATGTGCTCGAAGATCCCGAGATCACCAGCCGTTACCGCGTCATCGCCTGGGATCTGCCCTTCCATGGCAAATCCCTGCCGCCGGTGGAGGATGCGCACTGGACCCGACCCTACAATCTCACGCGCGCATTCTTTCTCGAATTCATCACCGCCTTCTGTGCCGCGCTGGAACTCGATCGCCCCGTATTCATGGGCTGCTCCATGGGCGGCCAGGTGGCGGTTGATCTCGCTGCCGAGCACCCGGATCGTTTCCGCGCCGTCATCGGGGTGGAGTCATCCCTCGCCAGTCCCGGGTACTACCTTGATCAGTGGTACCACCCGCGCATCAGCAACGAAGCCAAGCCGGCGGCCATGTACAGCCTCTGCGCACCGACGAGTCCCGAGAAATACATCCGCGAGACCATCTTCGGCTACAGCC
>JBDLQR010000392.1:0-3939 GCA_039800485.1 Pseudomonadota bacterium | reverse complement strand
GGATGGTCCACAGGATGCCGGTGGAAGATCCCACCCACTCTGCGCTCAGGTTGAACACCAGCAGCAGATGTGAAAGGACGACCGAGGGTGTGTAGTAAGTTGCAAGCTCGTGGGCGAAATGCCCGGAAAGTCTGAACCCTGCCATTTGCCCCAGCCAGGCCACCAACGGATAGAGCGCCAGATATCCGATGTAGGCGACGAGATAAGGCGGAAGCAGGCGCCTCGCCCTCCTGCTCACGAAACTGCGAGCACCTCCCGGGAGCTCTCCATGATTCAGCGCGGCGGGCATGGCCAGCAGGAATCCGGACATCGCGATGAAAAGTGCTATGGCCAGCGTGCCATCCATGATCACATGTCGATAAAGACGCACGACCAGGTTGTCGCTGCGGACTCCCCAACTCAGCATGAAATGGGTGGTGACCACCCACAGTGCAGCAAGGCCACGGATTCCGTAGAGATAGTCCAGGTGCGGGCGCGCGAGTGGGGCACCGGGCGTGGGGTTGGCAGAAAGGAGCTGGCGGGCTGACATACCGGAGCTAGCGGCGGCTCCGGGCGCGTGCTTGAGTGGGCGAGGGTAGCTCTGGCCGCGAGCGTCTCAGACCATGGTCCATCCACCGTCGACGACCAGAATCTGTCCGGTGATCATGGAGGCCGCTGCCGAGGCAAGAAAGATTACAGGTGCCGAGATTTCCTCCGGCTCGGCAAAGTCATGTCGCAGCAGATTGTTGCTGCGGATGGAGGCTGCGAGTTCGGGATTGGCTGCCACCACCTGCTCTGCGAGGGCAGAGCGGGTGACGGTGGGAGCCACGACATTCACGCGAATGCCGTGCTCCGCCCATTCTGCCGCCATGCTGCGCGAGAGATTGTTCACCCCTGCCTTGGCGCCACTGTAAATACCGCGACCCGGGGCTCCGATCACGCTGGCCTGGGACGAGATGTTCACGATGGACCCACCCTCGCCCTGGGCAATCATCTGGCGTACGGCTGCCTGACTGCAGAACATCACGCTCTTGAGGTTTGCATCCACTATCTGGTGGTAGAGCGCCTCGTCGCACTCGAGCAGGGAACCTGCCTTGTTGTAACCGGCATTGTTGATGAGGACATCGATGCGGCCGTAGTGCGCGACGACTGCAGCCATGAAGCGCTCGATGGAGCGCGTCTCGCTCACGTCCAGTGGATGATGGAAGCACTCACCTCCGCGAGCCTGGATTTCCTGCGCAAGACTTTCCAGTTCAGCCACGGAGCGACTGCCAACCGCGATCCTGGCGCCGGACTCGAAGGCCTCGCGTGCAATCACACGACCGATGCCCCGTCCGCCGCCGGTGACCACGACTACCTTGTCCTGCAGTCCGAAACGCGAAAGAGGTGGCACAAGTCTATCCTCCGGGTGAGATGTTGAGCGGGGAGGATAAGGGGCGTTCTGTTCGTTGGCCAAGCATGGCCGTATTCCAGTAACCTGCGCCAAACCCATTTCGTCAGGCACACGCCCGGGAAATCTCCATGGCCCTCGTTCACCCCGCCGGCTGGCGCGAGATTGAAGCGACAGGCGCGGCCCAGCGCGAATTACAGACGCTTGCCCGGCTTGCGGCCGGACTCGACGACCGCTATGCGGTATTCCATGGCGTGCACTGGACACGAATCAATGCCAGCAATCACGCCATCGTGGGCGAGATTGATTTCGCGATCGTGGCGCCTTCAGGCAAGGTGTTGTTCATCGAACAGAAGACCGGTCTGCTTTCTGAAGGGCTCAACGGCCTGACCAAGAAATACGCCGAGGGCGAGAAGGATGTTGCCTTCCAGATGATGCGAGCGACCGAGGCGCTGCGGGATCGCCTGAAGAGAGCCTGTGGCGGTGGCCCGGTTTTTCTCGACACACTGCTGTACTGCCCGGACTACACGGTGCGCGATCCGGGCAGTGCGGGCATCGATCCCGGGCGCATCGTCGATGCATCGCGCAGGGACCATCTCATTCGGGTGGTGCAGGGAATTCTGCCACCGGATGAGCCATCGCTCACGGATCGCGAGAAGGTGCTGCGCTTTTTCGGGGACTTGCTGGAGCTGGTGCCGGAGGTCCATGCCGTGGTGGGCGAGGCGGATGCGCTCTATACGCGACTGGCAGGTGGTCTTGTTCACTGGGCACGACGCATCAGCGTGAGCCCGCACCGACTGCGCGTGTTGGGCACGGCCGGGTCCGGCAAGACCCAGCTCGCCATGGCAGTCTATCGCGAGTCCGTGGCGGCGGGCCGCAAGCCCCTCTATGTCTGCTACAACCGCCCGCTGGCCGATCACATCACGACCATCGCGCCGGCTGGTGGCGAAGTCGCCACGTATCACCAACTGGCTGATCGCATCGCCAGCGCCAGCGGCAAGGCGCCGGATTTCGCTGCACCCGATGCCTTCCGGCAGCTCGAAGCTGCGCTCGATGGCCATCAACCGGAAGGCGAGGGGCTGTACCACGATCTCATCGTGGACGAGGGGCAGGACTTCCAGCCGCAATGGGCCTCAAACCTGCTGCGCTTCCTGCGGCCCGACGGGCGCGCCTGGTGGATGGAAGATCCCTTGCAGAATCTTTACGAGCGCCCGCCGACAGAGCTTCCGGGCTGGGTCACCCTGCGCTCGGAGATCAACTACCGCAGCCCCTCAGACATCGTGCAGCGCCTGAACCGTTTGCTGCCGCTGCAAGAGCCACTGGAAGCGGGCAGTCCCTTGGTCGGGTCGGATCTGGAGTTCATGGTCTACCGCGACGCCTCCGAACTGCTGGCGATGACCATCAAGGCGGTTACGCGCGCCATTGGTCTCGGGTTCAGGCGCGAGCATCTTGCCATCGTGACCTACCGTGGCCGTGAAAGCTCGCTGCTGTCGCCGTATGACATGCTGGGCAAGTGGGCACTGCGTGCCCCTACCGGGCAGTACGACCTCTTCGGTAATGCCTTGCATACGGAGGGTGATCTCACCATCGATTCCGTGCATCGCTTCAAGGGACGCGCTGCACCCTGTGTCATCTTCACCGAGATCGATTTTGAGAGGCTGGATGACAAGGCCATCCGGCGGATTTTCGTCGGTGCAACCCGCGCCACCTTGAAGCTTTTCATGGTGATCTCGGAGCGCGCCGAACGCGTGTTCCGACAGCGGCTGCAGGGTCTTGCGTGACGGTGGATCGGGGAGTTCAGTGACGCATGAAGCGCGCTGAAGCAGGGATGGCCGGTGTGATCAACTTCCCGGAACGTTTCTGACGGTAGCGTCGAATACCAAGCACCGTCAGCAGTACGGCCATCACGCCAAGACCCAGCATCCATTGCAGGAAGCGCCGATAGCCCAGGGCTGGTGCTTCCACCACGGTCACCGCGTGGTCGAGATCGAGGTAACGGTGAGCGGCGTCATTCACATCGGCAGCCGTGATGTCGCGGATCGCCGTTGCGTCATCGATGAAATGGCCGTGGTTGGCCAGATCATCCAGGGACATCAGGTACCAGTCCGCATGTTCGGCATTGGTTTCCAGCCCGCGCGCATCGCCGGCCAGCAGTGCATCCTTCCAGGCCTCGACCTCATCCTCTTCCAGGGGATGCTCGAGCAGATGCCGCACCTGCCGACGCATCTCGGTGAGGGTCTCCTCCACGGTGTGGAGGGCGGAATCCGTCCCCAGATACAGGATTCCCGCATCCTGATATTGCTCGCTCGCCGCAAAAGGCGTGTATGAAAGTCCCTTTTCCACGCGTATCTGCTGATAGAGGACTTCATCCAGATGTCCCTCCAGCAGGCGCAGGACGGCGCGATCTTTCGAACGATGGCCGACCGTGCGAAAACCCAGTCGCAGGTTTGCCTCGGTGCCCAGAAGCTGGTGCAGCGTCGCCTCCACGCGCAGCGGACGGGGCGGAAGTCGGTACTCCAATGGACGTTGCACAGGTGCGGGCTTGACTGGCATGCGCCCAAAGGTCCGCC
>JBDLQR010000391.1:0-4582 GCA_039800485.1 Pseudomonadota bacterium | reverse complement strand
AGAAGCGCACGTTGGCGTGCGAGGTCGGCACGTAGGGATTGCGCGGATGCACCACCAGCGACACGCCCATGGCGCGAAAGGCACGCCCGGCGAGTTCCGGTCGCTTGGCGGTTGCAGCAGGTGGCAGGGCATCGCCGGTCACATCCGAGAAATTGACCCCGGCCTGCTCAAACACCCCGCCCTCGGTGAGGACGCGCGTACGCCCACCGCCCCCGGTAGGGCGCGTCCAGCTGTCTTCGCGGAAGGTTTCCTTGCCGTCGATTTCGGCAAGAGCGGCACAGATGCGGTCCTGAAGGTCGTGCAGCCAGGCAGAGACTGCATCGATTTGGGCGGTATTACTCATGTTGGGGTTCTCTGCAGGAAGTTCGGTCCGGAGCCCGCTGGCTCAGTGGAGGCAGATGCCCCGTCGTGGCGCTCGCGCCGGGGCAGGCGGTTCGGTTTCGGTGCATCTTACCGGGGGCGCCCACGCCGGCAAGCCGCTCGTCAGTGCCGGACATAACCTGGATCAGCGAATCCACCGCGGCGTGGGCGGTGGTCCACCTCGCAAGCCCGCGGCGTGGCATGGACCTTGCGATGCAGCATGCAGTGTCATCGCAATGGCGGGTTCATCTTGCATCCTGATCTGTTGGCCGGAGGAGTTGCATCGAGCACGGGGGGCCGCGCGCCCACGGCACGCCGGCGCCCTGCCCTGCTGCAGTTCCGGCAGGTCCTGTCCCCGCTCACACGCAGTTCACTCGGGATCACGGGTGTGCTCCTGTTTCTCGCCGCCTGGCAGCTGACGGGGCTCAGCGGGCTCTGGCCGCGCGCGCTGTTTCCGCCGCCTACGGATGTGATGCAGGCGCTGCACGAGCTCTTCAGCACCCGTGACTTTGGCATGGACGTGCTCGCCAGCTTGCGCAGGGTGGGCCTGAGTTTCCTGCTGGCAGCGGCGCTTGCGCTGCCTCTGGGTGTCTTCATGGGTGCATTCGCCCCGATCGCCGCCCTGCTCAATCCACTGGTGGCGGCCTTTCGCTATCTGCCCGCCACTGCCTTCATTCCGCTGTTCCTGATGTGGCTGGGCGCCGGGGAGGAACAGAAAATCGCCCTGCTGATCATTGGCGTGGTGTTCTTCCTCATCACGCTCCTCATGGACAACACGCGCGCGGTGCGTGCTGAGCTCATCGAGACGGCCCGCACCCTGGGCGCCGGGCGGCGGCGCATTCTGTGGAGCGTGGTGGTCCGCGCCAGCCTGCCTGCCTACGTGGACACCCTGCGCCAGATGCTGGCTGTCAGCTGGACCTATCTGGTGGTCGCCGAAATCGTCGCATCCACCGACGGCATCGGCGCCATGATGATGCGTGCCAAACGATTCGTGCATGTCGACGAAATCATGGCCGGCATCGTGGTGATCGGTGCCTTGGGTCTCCTCTTTGATGGGCTTTTCCGGGCACTGCACTGGTGGGCCTTCCCCTGGCTTCGTCATTCACGAGGACATTGACCGTGTCACTGACCCCTTCTCCTGCTGAGGCTCTACCCGCCAACGTGCTCGAAGCGCTGCGCGCCTCCCTGCACACTCCGCCAAGTGCAGCGCGTGCGCTGCCTGCGGCCTGCTACAAGGATCCTGCCGTGCATGATCTGGAGCAGCAGCTGATTTTCGGCCATGACTGGATACCGCTCGCACATGTCTCCCAGCTGCCGAAGCCCGGTGATTTCGTCACCGTGGATGTGGGCGATGAGCCGCTCATCGTCACCCGCGGCAAGGATGGACATATCAGGGTGCTTTCCCGGATCTGCCAGCATCGCGGGGTGGACATGCTGCCGAATCAGGCGGCTCGCCATTGCGGACAAGGCAACACCCCGTTGCTGCGCTGTCCCTATCACCTCTGGAACTACGACCTCACGGGGCAACTGATCGCGGCGCCCGAGATGGCGGGGTCAACCTGCCACGCCATGGAAAAGGTCAAGCTGCCCGAGTTTCGCAGCGAGATTGCCGAAGGCTTCATCTTCGTGACTTTCAAGGCCTCATCGCCGCCGCTGGCGAGCCTCATGCACACCCTGAGCAGCGGCTATCTCGCCAAGTACGGCCTGGGGGACGCAGAAGTGGTGTGGTCGCGGCACTGGGAGTGCGACTTCAACTGGAAAGTGCTGGCCGAGAACTTCATGGAGCCCTATCACCACCTCGGCGCTCACCGCACCACCTTGCAGCCGTTCCTGCCGGCACGCTTCTGCGTGACGGAGCCTGGCGCAGATGAGCATCACATGGCGGTGCGCCTGCCACTGGAGGCAGGGATCCGGGCGCGGATCCAGCAGACCGGGCAAGCGGAGCCCGGCTTCACGCCCTTTCCGTCACTCACACTTGCCGATCATCTGGACTGGTGGGTGACCATGGCATTTCCGGCGTTCCTGCTGTTCCTCGCGCCCGATCGTGCCTTCTGGTATCGCCTGCTGCCCACCGGCCCCGAAACCTGCAGCCTGCTCACGACCATGCTGTTGCATCCGGCAGCAAAGGCTGCGCCCGACTACGCCGCGCAGCTCGCACGGGCGGAAGCAGAGGCGATCGCCTTTCACCTGGAAGACATGCAGATCTGCAGCGCCATCCAGCGCGGCGTACGCGGGCGGGGCTATACCCGAGGCGCGCTCAGTCCGCTGGAAGAGCCACTGTTGCATATCCAGCGCTATCTCGCGTGCAGGCTCGCCCCGCCTGCTCATACGCCCGTACTTTCAATGACTGCCTGAGGAGACTGACATGACTCGATCCGGTTCCCGCCTGCTGCTTGCGTTGCTGTTGTTGTTGCTGACCGTGCCCCTGTCTGCCGCGGAGAAAGTGCGTGTCTCGCTCTTCTCCTGGCCGGGCTATGGCTTCTGGTTCATTGCCAAGGAAAAGAACCTGGTGCCGGAGATCGACCTCGACATCCAGATCATCGAAGACCCCTACCAGAGCTTCGGTGCGATGGCCGCCGGTCAGCTCGACATCACCAGCAGCACTGTTGAGTACGGGCCGATTGCGGCCGAGAAGAAGGTACCGATCAAGCTCGTCACCTACACCAATCCGTCCATCGGCACGGACAAGATCATCCTTGCGCCAGGCGTGAAGCAGGCGGCCGAGCTCAAGGGTCGCAAGGTGGCTGTGATGGAGGGCGGATTGACGCAGATTTACATGGGCATCTGGCTCGAGAACAACGGTGTCAAGTTCAATGAAGTGGAATACGTGAACGTGATCATGGATGACGCCGTGGGCGCCATGGTCAGCGGCCAGGTTGCCGCGGGCGAGCTTTGGGAGCCCTTCGGCAGCAAGGTTCTCGAAAATCTGCCCGGCGCGACCGTGGTCACCACCTCGGCAGAGCCCTACTGGAAGAAAACCGCACTGCTCGGCGATGGCATGTACATGGCGGAGCAGTTCCTCAAGGACAAGCCCGCACAGGCGGCGCTGGCCATGAAAGCCTACTTCGCCGCGGTCGAGTTCTGGAAAAAGAATCCGGCGGAAGGGAATGCCATCATCGCCAAGGGGCTCAAGTTCCCACTGGCGGATGTGGAGCTCGTGATCGGCAAGGATGGCAAGCCGCTGGAGGGTGGAATCTGGGTCTTCGATCTCGACGAAGCTGCGCGCTTCATGCGGGTGAAGGCCGAGGCGCCGCCCATCGGTGGTGCCAATGGCATCGAAGATCACTGGAAGCTCACCAATGAGTGGTGGGTGAAGTTCGGCTTGATGAAGGAAACATTGCCACCTGCCGCGGGCATCGAGCTTGCACCGCTCAAAGCCGCAGCGGGCGGCTGAGGGACTTCTACACCATGAATGCCGTGCGTCTGCCCGTTCATCCACAGCCAGATCCGGAAGCGGCTTTCCTCGCGTTGCACGCGGTGGGCAAGGTGTGGCAGCGGCCTCGTCAGCCTCCGCTTGTCGCGCTGGACAACGTGAGTTTCACGTTGCCGGAGCGTCAGGTGGGTGTACTGCTGGGCCCCTCCGGCTGCGGCAAATCCACCCTGCTGCGCATGGTGGCCGGGCTCGATACACCCAGCAGTGGCTAAATCACCCTGGGCGGGGATTTGATCACGGACACGGGACGGGACCGCGGCATGGTGTTCCAGTCCTATACCTCCTTCCCGTGGCTTACGGTGCTGCAGAATGTGGAGTACGGGCTGCGCACCCACGGCGAGAGTCTGGCGCTGAAGGAAGGCACGGCGCATTACTTCATCGAACGAGTCGGCCTCACGCCGTTCAAGGATGCCTACCCCGACCAGCTCTCGGGAGGGATGCGTCAGCGCGTGGCCATCGCACGCGCGCTGGCCACTTACCCCAGGCTGCTGCTCATGGACGAGCCCTTTGGTGCGCTGGATGCCGAGACCCGCTGGCAGATGCAGGAACTGCTGCTCGAAGTGGTCGCCAAGGAAAAGATGACGGTACTCATCGTCACGCACGACATCGACGAAGCCTTGTTTCTGGGAGACAGCATCATCTTCCTGTCCCGTCATCCGGGGCGTGTCCGTGAAATCTTCACCCCCGGGTTCAAGTCCGGCGCGCGCATCCTGCGCAAGGAAGATCTCTATGAGCAGCCGGGCTACCGGTCTCTTGAAAAGCGGATCATGCATCTCATGAGGGATGAGG
>JBDLQR010000390.1:0-8623 GCA_039800485.1 Pseudomonadota bacterium | reverse complement strand
CAATCAGGAAGAAAAAGAGATCGCGCTGGAGGCCGGTTTTTTCCGGGCGCAGATGCCCCATCGCGCCACGCCGCTTGAGCACGGACAGCGCCATGAGCGCAACACTGAGGGTGGACAGCATCAGCGGCGCCCCGAGGATCGCGCCCACGCCGATTTCCTGGTTCACCTGCGCACTGGCCGTGCCGGCGAAGATGGCTACGAGCGGCACCATGCTTTCGGGCATGGCGGTACCGACCGCGGCGAACAGCGAGCCCGTCACCCCTTCCGAGATGCCGATGCGCTCCCCGAAATGTTCGAGTGCATTTGTGAAGATTTCGGCCGCTACCAGAATCAGCAGCAGCGCGAGCACCAGTTCCAGACCTGTAGCCATGCTAACCTCTGTGTCCAGGGCGCACGACGCCACAGTCCACCCTCAATACTGAGCCAACGAATACCCCGCCCCTCGACGCCCGCGTGGACACCACCCTTTATCTCAAGGCCATCCTGCTCGGAATCGTGGAAGGACTCACGGAGTTCCTGCCCATTTCCAGTACGGGTCACCTGATCATCGCGGGTGATTGGCTGGAGTTCAACACGGGCCGCGAAGCCTCCTTCGAGATCTTCATCCAGCTCGGGGCCATCCTCTCGGTCTGCTGGTTCTACCGCGGCCGCCTCTTCGCCCTCCTGCGCGAAGTGGGGCACTCTCCACCCGCCAACCGTTTCGCCCTGAACCTGGGTATCGCTTTCCTGCCTGCCGCCGGAGTCGGCTTCTTCGCACACGGCCATATCAAGGCCCACCTCTTCACACCGGAGGTGGTGGCTTGGGCCCTGATCGGTGGCGGGCTCGCGATACTCGTCATCGAGCGCTGGGTGCGGACGCCCACGGCCGTGGAAGCCACTACCGTGACACCGCGTCAGGCGCTCGGCATCGGTTGCGCCCAGGTGCTGGCGCTGATCCCGGGCGTTTCACGCTCCGGTGCCACCATCATGGGCGGCATGCTGAGCGGCCTCGACCGCCGCGCGGCCACCGAGTTCTCCTTCTTCCTCGCAATCCCCATGATGTTCGCGGCCACCTGCTACGACCTTGCGAAAAGCTGGCGGTCGCTGGAAGTCGAGGACCTCGGTGTGTTCGGCGTGGGTTTCGTCACGGCCTTTTTCAGCGCCCTGCTCACCATCCGTTTCCTCCTCCATTTCGTATCGCGCCACAGCTTTGCATGGTTTGCGTGGTATCGAATCGCCTTCGGTTCCGCCTTGCTCTGGTATTACGCGCGCTGAGGTTTCATGCCGCATACGGCGGGCCCCGGCATTTTTTTATGCTCCGTGCGCAGTTGCATATGCCGAGACGTTCGTTCCGCCCCCTCTCCCCCACACCTAGACTGCGCGCCTCACTCACAGGCCAGCAGATCAAGGAACCCAGGCATGTCCGCCTCCGCCCAGACTCTCCCCTTGCCCCCGCTCGACGCCGTGCAGCTCGATGGACTGGAGGCTGCCAGCCGCAACCTGGGTCCTGAACAGTTGCTGTGGGCGAGCGGCTATCTCGCGGGCCTCGCCTGCGCCCGCCGACTCTCGCCCGTGGCTGTGCCGGGTCGCGTGGTTACGCACCCCGGTGCCAGCGAGAGCCTCACCATCCTCTACGGTTCCCAGACGGGCAACAGCCGCCGGGTGGCGGAGGCCGCCGCCACGGCTGCAAGTGCTGCAGGCCTGCCTGTGCGCGTGCAAAGCCTTGGGGACTTCCCGGCGCGGCAGCTGGCACGCGAGAGCCTTGCCCTGTTCGTCGTCAGCACGCAGGGCGATGGCGAGCCCCCTGAAGATGCGCTGGCCTTCTATGAGTTTCTGGGTAGCAGCAAAGCGCCCAGGTTGACCAATCTCCGCTATGCAGTGCTTGCGCTGGGGGACTCCAGTTACCCTCAGTTCTGCGCTGCCGGACGCAGTCTGGACGCACGCTTGACCACACTCGGCGCGCAACGCCTGCAGGCACTGACGGAGTGCGATCTCGATTTCGAGCAGGCGGCAGAATCCTGGGTGAGCGCGGCACTGAAGCTCGCAGCCGACGCGTTGAAACAGCCCGTCGACACGGGGCCCTCCGTGGTGGCACTCAAGGTCGGGGGCTCACGGCAGATGGATGCCGTGGCTGAAGTTGCAGCAGGCGCGGAACTCCAGACCAACCAGCGCCTCACCGGCCGTCACTCAGGCAAGGATGTGCGCCATCTCGAGTTCGTGCTTGCGGATGATTCGCTGGCCTACCAGCCCGGTGATGGTGTCTCCATTCAACCCGTCAATCCGCCGCAAGTGGTGGCCGCGGTGCTTGAGGCGCTCAAGGCGAGCGGCGATGAGCGGCTGGACGGCCCCTCAGGCAATACGCGCACCCTGCGCGAAATTCTGGCCGCCGAGGTCGAGCTCACCCAGATCCATCGTCCGTTGCTGGTTTCCCTGCACGACCTGACACGGGATCCCCGCCTGGCAGCGATTCTCGAAGACGGTTCCGGACAGGCATTGGCGGCCTGCTTTGCGACCCATCAGGTGCTTGATCTGCTCCTGCATTATCCGGGGGCGCTCGATGTTGCCGGCTGGCTGTCCCGGCTGCGCCCCTTGGGTCGTCGAACCTACTCAATCGCCTCCTCACCGGCTGCTCATCCGGGTGAACTGCACCTGTTGGTGGCGCGCGTGGCGCAGGATCATGGCGCCGGCCCGCGACCGGGGGCTGCCTCCAATCATCTGGCTGCGCTGGAAGAAGGTGCGCACGTTGAACTGCGACTCGAGCGCAACGCGAGCTTCCATCTGCCGGCAGACGATGTGCCTCTCATCATGATCGGACCCGGCACAGGCGTTGCGCCCTTTCGCGCCTATCTCGCCGAACGTGCTGTTCGTGGTGCGACCGGGCGCAATTGGCTGTTCTTCGGGGAGCGCACCCAGCGCGAGGATTTCCTTTATCAGCTGGAGTGGCAGAAAGCATTGGCACACGGTGGCTTGAACCGCCTGTCACTGGCTTTCTCGCGGGACGGTGCGGACAAGTTCTATGTCCAGCACCGGATCGTTGAACAGGCGACAACGATGTACGCCTGGCTGGAAGACGGCGCTGCCATCCATGTGTGCGGCGATGCGAAGCGCATGGCCAAGGATGTGCACGCTGCGATCATCGAAGCCATCCGCATCGGAAGCGGCCGCGACGTGGACCATGCGCAAGAATACCTGCAGACCCTGCAGCGTGAAGGCCGCTACAAACGGGATGTGTACTGAACCATGAATGACAAGACACTTTCGCCCGTGGAGGGCATCAAGTCCCGCAGCCGGCACCTGCGCGGCACGATCGTCGAGAGTCTGGCGGAGCAAGTGACGGGTGCCATGCATGAAGACGACACCCAGCTGATCAAGTTTCACGGCCTGTATCAGCAGGACGATCGTGATCTGCGCGCCGAACGCAGGCAACAACGTCTGGAGCCGGCCTGGCAGTTCATGATTCGGGCGCGGGTTCCCGCCGGGCGCTGCACGGCAGCCCAATGGCTGGCGATGGACGCCATTGCGCGCGAACACGCCAACGGAACCCTGCGGCTGACCACGCGGCAGGCTTTCCAGTTTCACGGCATCCTGAAGCGTGACCTGAAAGCTTCCATCGCGGCCATCAATGCCTCCCTGCTGGACACGCTTGCCGCCTGTGGTGACGTGAACCGCAATGTGATGGGGACGACGCTGGCGAACCCTGCCAGCATCAGGCCCGCCATCGATGCCGCCTGCCGCTCGTTGAGCGACCACCTCACGCCGCGCACCCGTGCCTACCATGAGATCTGGTTGGACGCGGAGCCGATAGTGAACACGGCCGAGGAACTCGACCCCCTCTACGGCGAGACCTACCTGCCGCGCAAATTCAAGATCGGTGTCGCCGTGCCACCGGACAACGACATCGACATCTTCTCGCAGGACCTGGGTTACATCGCCATCGTCGAAGACGGAAAACTGGCGGGTTTCAATGTCACCGTGGGCGGTGGGCTCGGCATGAGTCATGGGGAGTTCGCGACCTTCCCGCGGGTGGCGAATGTCATCGGGTTCTGCAGGCCGGAACAGATACTCGAGGTGGCCGTGGCCGTGATCACGGCCCAGCGCGATCTGGGCGACCGCACGAACCGCAAGCACGCTCGCCTCAAGTACACCATGGAGACTCTCGGAGTCGCCGCGTTCAAGGCGGAGGTTGAGCGGCGTCTCGGCTGGACGCTGCCCTCCGCCCGACCCTGGAACTTCACGCACAATGGCGATCGACAAGGCTGGCAGATGGAGCCTGATGGCCGCAGCCACTACACGGTATTCCTGTCGAGCGGGCGGGTGCAGGATGCGCCATCCCGGCCCGCCTTGAGTGGTCTGCGTGCGATTGCCGAGGCCAAGCTGTGTGAATTCCATCTCACGCCCAACCAGAATGTGGTGCTCGCCAATATCACGCTGGATAACCGCGCACGCGTGGAATCACTGCTCCAGACGCACGGGCTCGTCACATCAGTGCTGTCTCCGGTGCGCAGTCTGGCCCTGGCCTGCGTGGGGCTGCCGACCTGCGGTCTCGCAATGGCGGAGAGCGAGCGCTATCTGGAGGACTTCGTGTCCCAGGTCGAGGCGCTGCAAGCCCGTCACGGTCTTCTGGCGACACCTGTCACGCTGCGCATCACCGGCTGCCCCAATGGCTGTGCCCGGCCCTATCTTGCGGAGATTGCCCTCGTCGGCAAGGCGCCCGGTCGCTACAACGTCTACCTCGGTGCTGCCTTCGATGGCTCGCGCCTGAACGCGCCCTGGGCCGAAAGCCTGTCGGAAACGGAGATCCTGCGAGCCCTCGACCCGCTGTTCGAGAGCTATGCCCGCGATCGCCATCCGGATGAACGCTTCGGTGACTTCGTGGTGAGGACGGGGGTAGTACCAGAGATCAACAGTGGCCCCGCCTTTGCCGCGGCTGCTCGCGCCCTGGCCGGTGCACGCGCGATTCGGCCCAGGGCCGACGACAGTCCGGAGGACACCTGATCATGCAAGCGCAAACACTCCACTCAAGCCTCGTCTCACTGGTGGGCGCAGGACCAGGCGACCCGGATCTGCTCACCGTGCGCGCGCTGCGTTGCCTGCAGGACGCAGACTGCGTGGTTTATGACCGACTGGTCTCCCCCGCAATCCTTGCGCTGATCCGCCCCGGTGCCTGCCGCGAGTACGCAGGCAAGGGCGTGGGTCGCCCGAGTGCTGAACAGCAGGCCATCAACGCACGACTGGTTGCACTGGCGAGGCAGTATCGTCGGGTCGTTCGTCTGAAAGGAGGCGACCCCTTCATCTTCGGACGTGGTGGCGAAGAGGCACTGGCGCTGCAGGCAGCAGGCATTCCATGGGAGGTGATCCCCGGGGTCACTGCTGCTACTGGCTGCGGGGCCTATGCAGGAATCCCGCTGACCCATCGCGGACTCGCCCAGCAGGTCACTTTCGTCACGGCCCAGCGCGCCGCTGCAGAGGACGGCGTGGACTGGAGTTCACTTGCCAACACCGGACACACGGTGGTGTTCTACATGGGCGTGGGCGAGATCCCGACGATCGAAGCGCAACTGCAACGCCACGGGCGCAGTGGCACAACACCCATCGCATTCGTGGAAAATGGCTGCACGCCGGAACAACGTGTATTCACCGGCACCTTGAGCGGGCTCACTGCGCTGGCGCGACAGGTGGCCCTGCAGGCACCCGCCCTGGTCATCGTCGGCGAAGTCGCAGGCCTCGGGCTCCGTCCATTGTCAGCCCTGATTCCCGGCGTGGCAGCTGCAGCCTGAGGAAGCCTCGACAGAACGTTATATAAAATCATATAGTGTTCTCCGGTCCATTCGTCCGCAAAAGGAGGCGAACGATGCTGGAGTCGATGTTTCCCTTGGGGATCACGCACTACCTCTTGGGTGGGCTCGTGATCGGGTGCGGGGTCAGCCTGGCCTACCTCACGACCGGCCTCGTGACAGGCATGAGCACTTTGTTCAGCTCGGTGTGGTCCTTCGTGTCACGCCTGTCCTTCTTCCAGGAACCCAGGATTGCCGGGAGTCGGCAGTGGCGGCTCGTGCTGGCGCTGGGACTCATCCTCGGCGCGGCACTGTGGATGTTCACCCTGGGGGGTGGTCAGCCCGTGCAGACCGCAGTCCAGCCCTGGCAGTTGCTGGTGGGTGGGTTCATCGCCGGATTCGGCGCTCGCCTCAGCAATGGTTGCACCTCCGGCCATGGCATCTGCGGGCTCGCCTCACTCCAGATTCCCTCGCTCACCGCAGTCATCATCTTCCTGACCACCGCCATCATCACCGCGAACATCGTGTTGCGCCTGGGAGGTGCCTGATGAAACCCGCCTCACTCCTGTTCATTCTGCTGAGCGGCATGCTGTTCGGCTTTGGTCTTGCCACTGCAACGATGATCAAACCGGAAGTGGTGCTGAGTTTCCTGCGCTTTCAGGATTTCGGCCTGCTCATGGTGCTTGGCGGTGCAGCCACCGTGACGGCACTGTGTTACCAGATCGCACCCAGAGTCATGCAGCGCCCGCTGTTTGCGCCTGCTTTCGGCCGGCACACTGCAGCGATGAACGCCCAGACCTTGTGGGGTGCAGCGCTCTTCGGCATCGGCTGGGGAATTTCCGGTGTCTGTCCCGGACCCGCGGTCGCCGGGCTGGGGGCCGGAAACTGGGCTTCCCTCTATGCCATCGTCGGTATGCTCGCAGGTGCCTATGTGCAGGGCTGGCTGGCCAGCCAGGGTCGCAGCGCCCCACCTCTGCAAACCCTGTCCGGCAAGGTCTGACACTCCCACCGCTTACCGCATTCGGGGTATGGGGCCGCGTGCCCCTGCCCCTCAGACTCCTCTCACGCTGGCCGTGAGCGCTCCGCCGGGGCGCCTCGGCTCATCCCCGACCAGAACAAGAAGAAACCGCGAATGTTGCGTCCCAAACCGATGCCAGCCGGGCATTGCGGGTATGCCGTGGGTCCGTTGCCTCGGACGAGGCTTGCCGGAGTACCCCGCATCAGCCTGAGCCTCCGCGTTCCCGACGTGGGCGACCTGTCAGTCGAAGATATGTTGTTGCTGAGGCAGCTGCCGCTGGTGGTGGGCGCGGCGCAATCCCCCGGTCGCCCCGCGCAGGCGGATTTGTGCTTGCCGGACTCCCGCTGCAAGGGCTTGGCTGCGACCCATTTCTGCGTGCTCATGCCGGGCCGGATTCCGATGATTCTGGATGCCGGTAGCGTGGGTGGTACTGCCGTGAATGGTCGCTGGATTGGCAGACATCACGCCCAGAGTCATGCACTGCTGCGCAGAGGTTGGAACGAGGTCGGGGTGGGCACAGGGGCAGAATCGGGCCGCTTGTGGCTGCGCTGGGAGGGATAGCGATTCCCGCAGCTAGAATTCACCTTAGGTTTATGCCGGATCCCGTATTACCATAAGCCCCATGAGCCGGAGCAAGACCATTCACACACATCATTTCATCGCCGGGTTGAGCCTGTCGCTTCTGCTCACGACGCACCCCGTTTGGGCCAATGGTCCGACTGACAGCAAGACCGGTAAGGCCGAGCAGACCAGATGCGCGGCGCCCTCCGCCGAGCAGCCACTGGAAACCCGTATCGGTTCAGCAGGCATCCTTTACAACCTGGCCGAGCACCCCAAATCGATCCGGGCGGTCGCGGCGAAACTGCTGTCCAGTGCCCTCGATGGGGAAGACGCAATCCCGGCGGCCGCCTGTGGTGCGGGTTGCACCGCGCGTGGCGCGCCAGAGGTGATTTATCGCGTCGCCCCCAAGGTCTTCCTGCCTGACGCGAAACAGGCGCCTCTGTGTCTGAGCCTCGAGGCGGATACAACGCGCAAGCCTTTGCAGTTCGCCGTCCAGGAGTTCAAGTCCGTGGAAGCGCTCAACGCCTGGGTGATGGAGTTCAGTCAGGGGCGCGGGGAACTCGGGAAACAGCTCTATGCCCAGTGCGGCGGCAACTGCAGTCCCCGCTATGAGTTCCACATCGCCCAGGGTGAGGGGGGGCTCAAGGTCGAGACCTCGGTCATCTGCGGCCTCGCCCGCGACACCGCAAGCGAAGAATACGAAGTGAGCACGGCGCTCAGGCGGCGCTGCGCCCTCTCCGCCGGACCGAACTGATCCCGACTGCTCCTGCCCTCCTCAAACCCCGATCGAGCCTCTGCCCTGCATGAAACCTTTCCTGAGCCTGGTCGCCTGGCCGTTCCTGTTGGTGAGCTGCTGCTTCATCCTGAGTCTCGGCTTCAGTCACGAGGGAGACATGCAGGTTCTCGGGCTTGCGATCAAGCCGGAGCTCGTGTTCTTCAACCTGTCCTATCTCTGGATCATAGGCTGGTTGCTGGTTCTGGAACGCGTGTTGCCGTACCGCCGGGACTGGCAGCACAACGATGGGCAGATTCCGGCCGATCTGGGCCATACGCTGCTGAACAAGGGACTGGTGCAGTTCACCATCGTGCAGTTGATGGGTTTGCCGTTCTTCGCTCAGCGTGAGGCGACCTGGCTCGCAGGCCAACCTCTCTTGTGGCAGGCGGCCGCAGGCCTGCTTGCTGCGGAGTTCGGGCTCTATTGGGCACACCGGTTTTCGCATGAATGGCCGGTCTTGTGGCGTTTCCATGCCGTGCACCACAGCGTGCGGCGACTCTGGTTGGTCAATACGGG
>JBDLQR010000389.1:0-3835 GCA_039800485.1 Pseudomonadota bacterium | reverse complement strand
GACTGGTTGGGGGTGACCATGAGCGATATGTACCGCGCTACGGATTTACGATACCCGGCAGTTCATCAATCCGGGGCCGCCACGAGGCCAGTGCTCATGTGAGTGACGTCCCCCCGCTACTGAAAGCGGGGGGATGTGGTGCCTGCGTTTCATGAGAAGATCGCTACTCTATGTAACACTGTTTATTTGTCTACCTGCGGCAGCCTTTGCTCAAAAGGGGGCGGTCTCGGCGGCAGATCCGCGTGCAGCGGCAGCAGGACAAGAGATGCTGCGTCAGGGGGGCACGGCGGCAGATGCAGCGCTGGCCATGATGCTGGCACTGACTGTGGTCGAGCCGGCTTCGTCGGGAATCGGCGGCGGCGGATTCTTCATGTATCACGACAGCAAAGCCGATGATGTGGCAACGATTGATGGCCGCGAAACGGCGCCGGCTGCGTTGCGCGAAGACCGCTTTCTTAGCCGAGACGGCAAAGTCAAAGATTTTCCCGAAGGGATCATAGGTGGGTATTCGGTCGGCGTACCCGGCAACATCGCTCTTATGGCCAAGGCGCACGCCAGATGGGGCAATCTGCCGTGGGAAAAACTCTTTCAGCCTGCAATTACTCTGGCGGAGCAGGGCTATGTTGCAACACCAAGACTGGCAGGCACCATCGCCCGAATGGCACCACGTTGGGACGGGTTAGACGCGACCAAGGCAGTTTATTTCCAGGATGGCCGCCCCAAAGTTGCGGGCGAAGTTATCCGTAACCCCGCTCTTGCAAAAACGCTTCGTAGGATCGCCCGAAAAGGGCCGCGCGCCTTCTACACCGGGCAGATTGCAAAAAAAATTGCGTCAGCTGTTTCCAATGCTCCGCTCAATGCCGCGCCGATGACGGTGGCTGATCTTGCTACCTATGAAGCCAAAGAACGACCGCCCGTGTGCGTTCTTTATCGGGTCTATCGCCTGTGTGGCATGGGGCCACCCTCATCCGGCGCGACCACCGTGTTCCAGATTCTAGGCATGGTGGAACGGTTTGACCTAAAGGCTCTCGGGCCGGAAAATCCGCAGGCATGGCACCTGATCGCGGAGGCAATGCGGCTGGCGTATGCTGATCGCGAAAAATATCTCGCTGACCCGGACTATGTGGCCGTACCGGTCCCAGGGCTGCTCGATGAAGCCTATATAGCCAGTCGTTCTGCCCTTGTTTCAGAAAACAAGGCTCGATCTTCCTATGCGGCAGGGACGCCGCCCGGTGCAGAGCCACGCACCACTGCTTTGTCTGGTGAAGTGACGGGCACCACTCATTTTGTGGCGGCCGATCGCTTTGGCAACGTAGCCAACATGACCTCAACTGTCCAAGGACCATTTGGCAGCCAGTTGGTAGCCGCTGGGATGATCTTGAACAATGAGCTATCAGACTTCAGCTTTGCCCCGATAAAGGATGGCGCTCCCGTCGCTAATCGACCGCAGCCGGGCAAAAGGCCTTTGTCATCTATGTCGCCGACAATTGTCTATAGTTCAGACGGAAAGCCGATTTTTGCGGTTGGTGCAGCGGGTGGTAAGCGCATAATCATGCAGGTGACTAAAACGCTTATTGCTCATCTGGATTGGGGAATGAATGCACAGGCAGCACTTGCCGCCCCCAACATCTACTTTGACGGCGATGCTTTGCTGTTAGAACGTGGGACGCCGTTGGAGGCGCAGGCCGAAGCTTTGGTGCAGTTCGGCCACGTGGTGCGTGTCACCGCGATCACCCCGTCCAAAGCCAATGCGGTCGAGCAGACCACTGCGGGCTGGGTGGGCGCCGCCGACCCGCGCAGCGACGGCGCGTGGTTGAATGACTGATTTGCGCCCATCAGCACCAGTAGCGCAGATTAGAGGGTTGGTTTTTGACGTCGCCCCGATATTTCGGAGCCATTTAGACCTGAAGCGAGGAGCTTCCGGACTCCTGGTATGGCAACGAGACCAAGCGATGAAGTAGCCCAGGTTCACCGAGGAGCAGATCCTGTTCGCCCCAAAGCGATAGATTTGTAGCTACCGCGGCGCCACTTTCCGAGAGACGGGCAGTATTTCTTCGGGTTTCCACATCCGGCCGCCGACGACAACCATATGCATGCGGCTAGCGTTGCGGATGTCGGCCAGCGGATCGGCATTCAACACGACCATGTCTGCCAGCTTACCCGGCGAAAGTCCGCCGAGGTCGGCTTCACGACCGAGGAATTTTGCGCCACCCAGAGTCGCGGCCGTCAGCACTTCGCGCGCCGTCATTCCGGCTCTGTTCATGAGCTGGAACTCATGCAAGATGGAGGGGCCATGCAAAACGCCCAGGAGTCCCGCGTCGGTTCCAACGGCCAGCGCGACCCCGGCATCACTGAGCGCCTTGGTGTTGCGAAGCGCTACTTCCAGCTGGTCAGACTTCATCAGTGTCCGCCGCGGATTCGGCGGCGTATTTTTGGCACGCTCGGAGGCCTCGAGCAGGTCTGCGATCGCGTCAGGGTCTCCCCAGGCTTTTTCTTCGTCAGTGAAACGCAATGTGCCGGCCAACGTCCTGGGGGGGCCTACCAAGACCATCAGGGTTGGAGCCACGACCACGCCTCGCTGCCGCATCGTCTGGACAAACGCATCATCGACCGGGGCATCCATGACGCCATGAGCAAGTGTGTCCACGCCTGCCTCGATGGCCATCTTGGCGATATGTAAGCGCAATGCATGGGCGGTTGTGCGCACACCAAGCTTGTGTGCCTCGTCAAACGAGGCTTCGAATATCGGTAGGAATTCACCAAACGGTTTTCCAGTCTGTTCCGCCGGTACCAGATAGAATTTCATCATGTCAGGTTTCAGCGCCGCGGCAAGGCGCACCGCTGCGCGCCCTTCATCCGGCGTGCTGATCGCCTTGTAGCCCTCCCGGTCCCCTTCGACGCCGAATAACGGGCGAGGTGTTCCGATAATTGGGCCCGCGCCGAGCACCCGTGGCCACGGTTTTTCGCCCACAGTTGCGCTGCGCACTGATAGGGTCCATTCCGGCCCACCTATGTCCAGTATCGTGGTCGTCCCGCTGCGCAGATGACGCGCGAGGAATGTGGGCAATTCCGGGGGCACGGTGGCGTCGCGGCGCCAAACGGTATTGTCATTGAAGAAATGCACATTGTTCTTCGCGTCACCCTCGCGCGAAATGTGTGTGTGGACGTCGATGTATCCCGGCACGATCCATTTTCCGCGAAGGCGCACAACGTGCGCCGTTTTCGGAATCTTCACAGAGCGAGCTTCGCCGACGGCCTGTATCGTGTTTCCCGATACTACGATGACGCCATTGGGGATGACGACATTGGCGCCAGGATCTACGATCGTGGCTCCGACATACGCGGTGAGTTCGGTGCCCTCGGCTGCGAAGATGGTCAGGACTGAAGTTAGAAGCCCGACCGCAACACTCATTCTGAGACGATTTCCCATTTTCGTATCCTTTGACCAGAAGATGGTAGCCGCGGCACTTGGCCGCGACGAGCCTCAATCAATTCGGAGCGTCCGACGGATAAACTACGATAGACGTAACGCTGTAGCGACTGCATTACCAAATTCATTCATTTATTCGCCCGAAAACGGTATCTCAAGCAATTGGTAGCGACGTCATCGTCTGGGCAGAGGAACGGAATGTCGCATGAAGGTGGCCGCCAACAACATGACGGACGAGAGAACCGCTGCGTTCAAGAATACGATCCCGGGAGGGTTCTGCTCGGTCGCGTCCTTCACGGATCCTCCCGCCACGTACACGGTCCAGGCCCGATTCAAGTTCTGATCGGGTAGTACGTACAACACGGTACCGTCGCTCGGGGCGAGATGCGTCCGCCCCGGGCGCCG
>JBDLQR010000388.1:0-2510 GCA_039800485.1 Pseudomonadota bacterium | reverse complement strand
CGGGGATCTGGTCAACCGCGGTCCCGACAATCTCGGCGTGTTGCGTCTGGTACAGGGTCTGGGCCAGCGCGCGGTGACCGTGCTCGGCAACCATGATCTGCACCTGTTGGCGCTGCGCTTCTGTCCGGAACAGAAACCTCGGCGTGGCGATACGCTGGAAGACGTTCTGCGGGCTCCTGATTGTGATGCTCTCCTCACCTGGCTGAGACAGTGCCCGCTGTTCCATCACGATGATGCGCTGGGCTGCAGCCTGGTGCATGCCGGGATCCCGGGCGAGTGGAGCATCGCCGAAGCTCTCGCTCATGCGGGCGAAGTGGAGGCGGCATTGCGCGCCGACCATCCCGAAAAGTTCCTGTGCGCGATGTATGGCAACAAACCGGCGCGCTGGCGCACCTCATTGACGGGAGAAAAGCGCCTGCGCTTCATCACCAACGCCTTCACACGCATGCGCTACTGCCATCAGGATGGCCAGCTGGACTTCGAGACCAAGGAAGGTCTGGATGCAGCGCCGGGCGACCTCTCGCCCTGGTTCATGCTGCCCGGACGGGCGAGCCGTGGAGCGCGCATCGTGTTCGGTCACTGGTCGACCTTGCGGCTCGAGGCCCCGCAGGAAGCAGCGTTCGGCGTCCATCCCCTGGATACGGGGGCGGTATGGGGAGGCACGCTTTCGGCGCTGTGCGTGGAGGATGGCCGCCGGTTCAGCGTGCCGGGGCTCGCCCGCCACGCATTCTGAACGACGGGATTCAGCGCGCTGGCGCGCGGCGCTCCAGGATCACGAAACTGAAAGGCAGGGGATTTTCGGGATCGGGCAGATGGGTCTCCCGCGAAATCTCCAGCCATTCGCTGCGCGGATACTCCGGAAACCTGACATCCCCGCTCACGTCTGCATCCACCTCAGTCAGGAAAAGGCGGGACGCCAGCGGCAGCGCTGCGGCATACAGCGCGCGTCCACCGATAATCATCACTTCTTCCGCAGCACCGGCCAGGGAGAGTGCTTCTTCAAGGGATCCCGCGACCTCGCAGGCCTGGTGAATCGCCTGCGGATGGGTGGTCACGACGATATTCCTGCGTCCCGGGAGGGGTCTTCCAATCGAGGCATGGGTCACACGCCCCATGATGATCGGATGGCCGAGGGTGATGGCGCGGAAACGCTTGAGATCTGCAGGCAGATCCCAGGGCAGTCCTCCTTCCCGGCCAATCACGCCGTTACGGGCAACGGCGACGACGAGATTGATGCGCATCTCAAGGCTGCCTTGCGCGGACCTGGGCACGGGCGACCCGCGTCATACCGCAATCGGTGCCGGAATCGCAGGATGGGCCTGATAGCCCTCCAGTGTGAAATCCGCATACTCGAAGTCGAACACGGATTTGCGGGCAGGATTCAGGCGCATCACTGGCGACGGGAAAGGCTCGCGCGACAATTGCAGATCCGCCTGCTGGAGATGATTCAGGTAGAGATGGGCATCCCCCAGCGTATGCACGAAGTCACCGGGGCGCAGGCCACAGACCTGGGCGATCATGAGCGTCAGCAAGGCGTAGGATGCGATATTGAAGGGCACGCCGAGGAAGACATCTGCGCTGCGCTGATACATCTGGCAGGACAATTCCCCTCCTGCGACGTAGAACTGGAACATCACATGGCAAGGTGCGAGAGCCATCCGGGGGATCTCGCCCACATTCCACGCACTGACGAGGTGACGTCGCGAGTCAGGGTTGGTTTTGAGGCTTTCGATGACCTCGCTGATCTGATCGATCACGCGGCCATCGGCGGCATGCCAGCTGCGCCACTGGGCACCGTAGACCGGACCAAGGTTGCCATCCTCATCGGCCCATTCGTCCCAGATGGTGACACCATTCCTGTTCAGGTAGGCGGTATTGGTCCCACCCTGCAGAAACCACAGCAGCTCGTGGATGATGGATTTGAGATGGAGCTTCTTGGTGGTGAGCAACGGAAAATGCTGCCGCAGATCGAAGCGCATCTGGTACCCGAAAACACTGAGGGTGCCGGTACCGGTGCGATCATCCTTGCGCACACCGTGGTCGCGCACATGGCGCAGGAGATCAAGATAGGTCTGCATGCGAGGCTGGTCCCACTCCACGAAGCTGTGATCGCGCTCGCCAGATGAGTACGGTGCCGGCCAGTACCATGGGCGCAGACAGGAGCTGCCCCATGGTCAGCCAATCGCCGAACAGAAACCCGATATGGGCATCCGGCTCACGCAGGAATTCGATTGCCGAGCGGAATATTCCGTAACCCAGCAGGAAGGCTCCGGAGATCCTGCCACGCGGCGCACGCCGCGCCCACAGCCAATTCAGAACCATCCACAGCACCACGCCCTCTAGCGCGGCCTCGTAGAGCTGCGACGGGTGCCGCGGCACACCGCCTGCTGCGGGGTCGGTGAACAGTACGGCCCAGGCGACGCTGCTCGGGGCGCCCCACAGTTCCTGGTTGATGAAATTGGCCACGCGACCGAAGAAGAGCCCGATGGGCACCACCGGCAGGACGAAGT
>JBDLQR010000387.1:0-4372 GCA_039800485.1 Pseudomonadota bacterium | reverse complement strand
TCTTCAACGGGCTGCATGATCCGGGTCACATGCACGATCGGGTGTGGTACCTGTCCGTGCCCAAGTCCTACTACGAAGACGCGATGACAGCCGGTCCGTTCGAGTTCGTCACCGCGATCTCCTTTTCTTTCGAATACGTGTTGACCAACCTGCTGTTCATGCCGTTCATGTCGGGCGCAGCCTATAACGGCGACATGGCAACGGTGACTTTCGGCTTCTCCGCGCAGAGTGACGAATCCCGCCACATGACGCTGGGCCTTGAAGTGGTGAAGTTCATCCTCGAGCAGGATCCGGCCAACATCCCGATTGTGCAGCGCTGGCTGGACAAGTGGTTCTGGCGGGGTTACCGCTTGCTGGGCCTCGTGTCGATGATGATGGACTACATGCTGCCGCGGCGGGTGATGAGCTGGGCGGAAGCCTGGGAGATGTATTTCGAGCAGAACGGCGGTGCGCTCTTCAACGATCTCTCACGCTATGGAATTCGTCTGCCCAAATATCATGAGGTCGCGGCGAAGGAGAAGCATCGGCTGTCGCATGAGGTGTGGGGCATCTTCTACAACTACACGCACGCCGCGGCGTTTCATACCTGGGTGCCGGAGGAGTCGGAGATGGCGTGGCTGTCCGAGAAATATCCGGACACCTTCGACCGTCTGTATCGACCGCGTCTCGAGTACTGGCGTGCGCAGCAACAGGCCGGCAAGCGGTTCTACAACATGACGCTGCCGATGCTGTGTCAAACCTGCCAGATCCCCATGGGCTTCACCGAGCCGGACGACCCCACCAAGATCTGCTACCGCGAGTCGGACTACCGCGGTGACAAGTTCCATTTCTGCTCGGACGGCTGCAAGGACATCTTCGACCACGAGCCGGAAAAGTACGTGCAGGCCTGGCTGCCGGTGCACCAGATTTACCAGGGCAACTGCTTCCGCCCTGGCACCGATCCCACCGTGCCGGGCTTCGATCCACTCGTGGAGGTGCTGCACTACTACGGCTATCACCTGGGCGAGGATGGCGGTGAGTATCTCGACTCCGCTGACCGTCGGCACTGGGAGCAGTGGACCGGCAAGCCTGCCGTCAGCACCTGACGCCGGTCGGAATACTGTCATGAGCGTGACCGCCATCACTCCTGGTTATACCGGGATCATCAAGGACCGGGTCGAGAACTTTCACGGGCAGCAGCTGCTCTACATCGGGTGGGAGGACCACCTGATGTACTGCGCACCGCTGTGCATCCCCGTGCTGCCGAGCCTGCCTTTCGCCACGCTGCGGGACGAAATCATCCCCAAGCTCTACGAGCTGCATCCCGAGGCGGCGAAAATCGACTGGGGCGCGGCTGAGTGGTTCCTGTCCGGCAAGCCCTTTGCACCGGATCCGGCGAAGAGCCTTGCGGACAACGGGCTTGGCCACAAGTCGGTGATTCGCTTCCGCACACCGGGCCTGAAGGGGATCAACGGCTCCTGCAGTTGAGCGATGAGATGAGTTTCCAGTTGACGATAGAGCCGCTAGGGCAATCGGTCGAGGTTGCCGAAGACCAGACTATCCTCGATGCCTGCCTGCGCGCAGGTGTGTGGTTGCCCCACGCCTGCGGCCACGGCTTGTGCGCCACCTGCAAGGTGCAGGTCGTAGAGGGTGAGATTGAACACGGTCCCGCATCACCGTTTGCGCTGATGGACTTTGAACGCGATGAAGGCAAGACGCTTGCCTGCTGCGCAAGGCTGCAGTCAGATGTCACCATCGAGGCCGACATCGATGAGGATCCGGACGCGCGCTATGTACCGGTGCGTGACTTCAGCGGCACCGTGGTTGGACACAGTGATCTCACCCCTACCATCAAGGGCATCACGCTCGCCCTTGCCGAGGATTTCGACTTCCAGGCAGGACAGTACGTACAGGTGAGGATTCCGGGCGAGGATGCGCCGCGCGCGTTCTCGGTGGCCAGTTCACCCGGCTCGGCCCGGCACATCGAACTGAATGTGCGGCGTGTGCCGGACGGCAAGGGCACGGCGTGGCTGCATGATGTGGTGAAGGCGGGCGACAGCATTGACTTCGCCGGCCCCTTCGGACGCTTCTTCGTGCGAGTGTCTAACCCCAAGCCGCTCATCTTCCTTGCCGGTGGCTCCGGGTTGTCCAGTCCGCGCGCGATGATCCTCGATTTGCTCGAACGCGGCGACACCCGCGACATCACGCTCGTTTACGGAGCACGCAATCGTGCCGAGCTCTATTACCACGACGAGCTTGCGTCACTGGCCGCCACGCACGCGAACTTTCATTACGTGCCGGCCTTGAGCGAGCCCACAGCGGCTTGTGGCTGGCACGGCTTTGAGGGGTATGTGCATGAGGCTGCGCTTGCGCATTTCAACAACGATTTCCGCGAGCATCGCGCCTATCTCTGTGGGCCGCCGGCGATGATTGAGGCCTGCATTCGTACGCTGATGCAGGGCCGGCTGTTCGAGCGCGACATCTTCACCGAGAAGTTCCTGACTTCTGCCGATGCGGCGCAGGGCATGGCGCGCAGTCCGCTGTTCAAGTCTATTTGAGCAAGGCCGAAAGCCGGGAATCATCCAGGCAGAGGGCTACGCCCGAAAGCTCGCAATCAAACCAGCATGAACTGCCCGGCCGAAAGCGAATTGCCGCCCACAAGCGCTGCAAAGTTGTCGAGGTCTGCGAAGATCTGCCCAAGCGCCGACCCATCGCCATCCTGGTCATAGACGAGTATTCCGGTCTGGAGATCAAACAGAATCCGGACCTCGGGAGCTGCCGCCTGCGTGCCGTAGGCGAACATGTTTTCAAGCAGGGTGGTTCCTGCAGCGCCGATGTCCAGGAAAATCGAGGTGCTCAGGCCAATCAGGTCGCCGCCGCGTACCGAGAAATCGAGAACGAGATCGATGTTTGATGAATCCAGCGCAGTGGTGAACAGGAAAAGGTCGCTCCCTTCTCCACCGTCGAGGATATCCGCGCCTGAGCCGCCATCCAGCACGTCCCGCCCACGGGCGCCCCTCAGGAGATCCTGATCCGCGCCTCCCTCCAGGAAATCGCGACCGTCACCTCCTCTCAGAACATCATTACCCTCGCCACCATGGATACGGTCCGCGCCATCCAATCCGCGCAGGGTGTTCTGAGCGATATCTCCGGTCAATGTGTCTGCATGGATGCTGCCGATCAGGTTTTCGATCGAGATCAGGGTATCGAGACCTTCACCCACTGCGATGCCCGTAATCAGATCAACCGTCACGCCGGATTTTGCGGAGCTGAAGGAGACCGTGTCGGTGCCCTCACCGCCCCGCAGATAGTCGTCACCAGACAAGCCCATGAGCAGGTCATCGCCGCCGCGACCAAGCATCAGGTCTTTCCCCCTGCCCCCCGTGAGGACATCCTCGCCGGCGCCACCCACCAGCAGCACCGTGTCCAGTCTGGTTGCGGCCTTCGGAGCCAGGAGGGCAGCGTCGTCATAGCCGGTCGAGATCAGCACGAAATCGACGTCATCCAGTGAGGGCAGGCCTGTGCTGCCAGCTGTCAGTGCGACCAGAATCGTGGTCTTGTGCAGAATCTCCGGGGGTGTGGTGCCGGCCCAGGAGGGGGCTGAAAAATCGAGCCTGAGCAAGAGATTCTGGTGGTCGAAATCGACAACGCCCTCTTCACGTCCATCGCGCAACACAGCCTCGACCGCGAGGTGACCGGCATATTGCACCACAACGTCCATGAGTGCCTGACGAATCGTGGTGAACTCGCTCCTCAGGTCTGTACGCGAGAGCAGCAGTCCCAAATCGTCAGCGTCATTGAACAGGGCGCGGATCGCAGCGTCGCCAAAAGGACGAACACCCTCATCGATCACCGAGTAGGCAAGCATGGTTTGCAAGGCTTCCGGGGTGAGCAAAAGCGAGTCGGCGAGGTTCTGACTGGCGAGCGCGGTATAGAGTCTGTCTGCACCGCGCTCCCACTGAACGTGTCCCGCTTCAGTCGCGAACAACAACATGACCAGCAGCGATTGCGAGTGCGCCCCCAACTGGCTCATCGAAGTGCCCGGCAGCGGGATCTCCTGGCTCTGCTCCTGTGCCTGGAGTCGTTGGAGCGCTTGGCCGCCAAGCACGCCCAATTGAGCGAGTCGAACCGGATAGAGGAGGATGTCGGAAAGGGCAGTCAGGGCCGGGGCGACCAGCACGGAGACTTCGGCCCCCTGCACGATGGATCCGACAGGGGTAGTCCACAGATAGCGCGCGAGATCGAGGATTTCCCCTTCCACATGAATGCTGCGGACCTTGTCCGCGCTGGGAAGAGGGGACCAGCCGTCGAGCATACCGTTTTTCAAGAAAGGTCGAAGGTTTGCGAAAGTCTCCAGGCCCCCGGCAAGGTTGTGAGCGAGCACCCGATTAAT
>JBDLQR010000386.1:0-12956 GCA_039800485.1 Pseudomonadota bacterium | reverse complement strand
ACGCAAGCCTGTAATCGTCGTTGGAGGTGGTTACAACGGGGATGACAATGGAGATGATCGTTGCGAAGGCGACGCCGCAACCATTCTGGCCAAACTCGGCAAGGACGCGGCCAACCGCTGCGCCGCGGGTGACCCGAACCGCTACGGTCAGGATGATACTCGTGGCAATGCGCTCTACGTGGCCGATGCAGCGACAGGTGCCCTGGTTTGGCGAGCGCTGCCGGGCACGGAAGGTTACGACGCGGATGCCAAGGCCTATCGTCATCCTGAGCTCAAGGACAGCGTGCCATCAGACGTGACTGCCGCAGACATGGACGGCAATGGCACCCTGGATCGCATTTATTTCGGGGATACCGGTGGCAAGGTGTGGCGGGCCGATCTTTTCGGCAACAACCCGGCAAACTGGAAGGTGAGCCTGCTCTTCAATGCCGGCCGGCATTTCAACTCTGCGGCCAACAATGATCTGCGCTTCTTCAACCGGCCGGATCTCGTCAAGTCCCAGGACATCAACGGTGCCTTCGATGCGGTGCTCATCGGCAGCGGCGATCGGGAAGCACCGCTGGAACGCAGTGCCCAGAACCGGTTCTTCATGATCAAGGATCGGGCAGTGCGCAGCGGATCACCCAGCACCACGACCCTCACACCCACCAACCTGCAGAACCTCACCAGCCTCGCCTGCCTCACCGCGGCCGACAGTTGTCGCCAGAATCCGGACAGCAACCTCAACCGCAATGGCTGGTACATCGACCTCGCCGGCTCCGGGAACCCACTTTATGCCGGGGGCGAGAAGAACCTGGCTCCGGCAATCACGTCATCCGGAACAATCTTCTTCACCACCTTTGTACCCACCGAACGCACGGGCAACCAGACTGGCGCCTGCGCGCTCAGTGAAGGCAGTGGATATGTCTACGCCGTGAATCTCCAGGACTCGAGCCCCGTTTTCAACTACAACCTGGCCAATGACGCGCCAGAGACTCCCACCCTCGAAAGATCCGATTTGCTGGGTGGGGGCGGCATTCCGGTGGAGGTGGTCCCGGTGGGCGATCGCTTCGTGCTCGTGCAGGGTCAGGAAGTCGGCCAGAACATCCAGCGTGTGGGTGGGCGGGATCGCTGGCGCACCTATTGGTATGAGGTTGACGAGTGAGAACCGCGCGTTCCTGCGGGTTCACACTCATCGAGCTGATGGTGGTGGTGGTCATCGTCGCGCTGTTGGCGACCGTGGCCTATCCCTCGTTCGTGGAACAGATCCGGCGCAGCGGCCGCGCAGAGGCCCGGGCAGCACTGATGGAAGCCCGGGCGCGCGAGGAGCAGTATTTTCTCGACAACAAGACTTACACCGAGGACCGCAGTCTGCTGCGCCTGCAACTCGCGCTCTCGGGCAGTGGCGGTACCGCGAAATTCCTGACCGAGTCCGGCAAATACGACATCCAGGTCGACTGCAGTTCTGCTTGCATGGCCTACACCCTGTCTGCCGTCCCGCAAGGCGCGCAGGAACAGGATCGCTGCGGCACCCTCACGCTGACGTCCGAGGGCGTCAAGGGCGCTACCGATACCAATGAGGGGGAGTGCTGGTAATCTTGGCGGATGAACGAGGTCCGCCGGCGTTGCCCCCAGTGTCTCTACCTGCGTCATCCCAACGACGACAGGAGAAGCCCGCCTGATACCTGCCCCAACTGCGGGCGTCTCTACCACAAGTCCCATCAGCAGGTTGAACGTGAGCGACGTGCCCGGTCCTTCCGTGCCCATCGCATGCTGGAGCTGCGACACTGCGGCGCCTGTCATGAAGCGGTCTCGCTCTACGCCGCCCAATGCCCTCACTGCCACCATCCGCTCAAGGGTGCGTATTCGTTACGCATTGCGAGTGCGGCACTGGCCCTGTTGCTGCCACTCGGATTTTTTCTCCAGACGCGGGTTGAAGAGGTATCCGCGTCGCGGCTTGCCGGCGTCAGCAATGATCGGTACGCGCGCTGCCTTGTGCTGTCCCGGGCTTATGAGGAGGTTGCGTCACGCGAGGGGGCAACTGCCGGGGAGGCATTGAGCCGGATGAATCTCTGGCATGCAGAATGTTCCCGCAAGGCCTTGCGGGACATCGTCGCCGGCAGTGGCGTGGAAGTGCCCGCCACACCGGCGGGCTGGCTGACGCTGGAAGCTGCACCCCGGCCCGCGGAGGAGACTCCGGGGCCGGAACGCAGTGCTGAACCCTGAGATCTAGGCGAGCGCCTGCAGGAAGAAGTCTCGCGCGGCCGAACTGGTCTCTGCGAACTTCTCGATATAGGCGGCGTAGTGGTCCGACTTGATGATCTTCAACTGCTTCGGCCCGGGGACTTTGGCATAGCACTCGAGTGCGATGTCGGTGGGCGTGGTGGTGTCATACTCGGACAGGATCATCAGCAATGGCGTGGGGCTGATGCGCTCCATGAACGGCGACACGTCGTACTCCAGCATGTATTCGATCGAACGCAAGGTCACCTGGTTCTTCCAGGTGCTCTTGGGATCCTGGTTCACATAGTGATGAATGAAGTTGTAGGTGGCGCTGCCGGGAAACACATGCGGCTCTGAAGGGTCCAGCGAGCAGATCTTCATCACCTTGGATTTCTCGCCCTTGACCCGTCGCGCGCGATCCTCATCCAGCATCTGCATGAAGGGCTTCCAGCCGTCGATGGGCAGGAACTGCTGGATGTTCTTGTGGCCCACCATGAACGGCACCTGGCTCACCACAGCCTTCACGCGCCGGTCCAGCGCGGCCACCATGCAGACCGTCCCGCCGGTGTAGCTGGTGCCCCAGATGCCGATGCGATTGGAATCCACGTCGCGCAGGCTCTGCGCATAGGTGATGGCGGAGCGATAGTCACGGCGCTGCCAGGTGGGATCGATCTCGCCGCGCGGTTTGCCATCACTGGCACCGAGACAGCGGTTGTCGTACACGAGAACAGCCAGACCCGCGTCACAGAAGACCTCGGCGAATTTGTCGAGTGACATCTCCTTCACGCCGGAAAACCCGTGCGCCATGACCACGGTCGGGAACGGGCCCTTGGCCTTGGCGGGCTTGTAGAACCAGCCACGCAAGGTCACGCCGTCTGCACTGAATTCGATATTTCTTCTCATCACTCCCCTCCTCTGTTTGTCAGCGCACAGCGCCGTGCTGCGCGTCATGGTGCCCTTATACCCCTTTGCACCGCCGCATCTCCATGCTTTCCGGGTGAAGGCGCACCCTTCCCCGCCGGCAGTACGAGGTCTGCCAGTCCATACCAGGCATCGCCCAGAAAGCCCGAGAGCAGCAGCACTTCCCCGCCGTCGCCGCGGCGGGCATAACGCAGGACGCCATCCGTATTGCGAGCGCCCAGACTGAAAACCAGAAGGCTGCCTTGCGCTGCTTCCAGCGCGATGGAGAGTTTCGGGGGCAGAAGCCCCATGCTGCGCAGGCCCGCCTCGTCATCGGTGTCTGCGAGCTCGCGCACGGGCGGGGCCGCATGGGTGTAACGCAAAGCCTCATGCAGGGCTGCCACTGCCTCCCGGGTGAGTGGAATGCCGCTCGCATGTTCCCAACCAGACGCTCGACGCAGAAGCCTCACGGCCACTGCAGGAGTTTCCAGAGTGACGGTCCGCACTGTATCGGGCGTTGCTGCGAGCAGGCCCTGTGGCCCGCTGGACTGGTGGTAGTGACCATGACGGGGCAGCTCTCCGGCCAGAAACATCACGCACAGATAGCCGATAGCCGCGGCCGCGACGAGCCAGGATTTGACGGACCGGCCCATCAGCGTCGCCGCCACCAGAAGGCAAGGCCCGTTGCCGCTGCCAGCAGCGGCAGCAGAACCTCCACCAGGAGGAACACCAGACGCTGTTCGCCCGGGGAGAGAATCATCGGGCTGGGCACGGGAATGCGGGCAGCCACTGCCAGCTCGGATTCCTGCCGCAAAAGCCAGCGCACCATCCCGAGCGCCAGATCGCCATTGGCGGCATAGGGCAGCAGGCTGTTGCGCGCAAAATCCGCATCCCCGACCACCACGGCGCGCAGCGGGCGAGGAGCGCCGGGCAGAGAACCCTCAACGACCGCCGCCAGCACATGGGGTGCCGTTGGCTGCGCCAGCACGGCAGAACTTGCGTCGGAGATTCCGCCCTTGATGGCCTCCAGGCTTGCCCGTGGAGTGCTCTGAATCAAGGCTTCAGTGCGCAGACCGGGCGCCGGCTCCGCGAGCTGCAGTGGGCGCACGCCAGGATACATCGTCAGTGACACCCGTCCGGTGATCGGGTGGGGGTCGTAACCAGTCACCGCAACCGTCGTCTCCTTGCCTTCCAGGTGGCTGGAGGGCTCACGCACCACCGCGGGTGGCAGGCTGATCCCCAGCTCGCGCAGAAGCCCCGTCAGTGGCGGTCCCGGTTCGAAATCGAGGTCGTACAGCAACAGCGCGGCGCCCCCTGACTGCAGATAGGCGCGCAGCGCCGTGGCCATGTCCGTGGGGTAGGCCTTGCGAGGACCTGCGTGAATGACGGCCTCGCAATGTGCGGGTATCCCGGTGCTGCCCGAGACGAGGATCTTCTCAACTCCGTGGCCCTGCGCCTCGAGTGCGCGGCGCAGCCGCACATAGCCGCGATCAGGTGTGACCACCAGTCGGGTCTGGGGATCGTTGTGGCCATGCCCGGCAGGAGCATCCTGGTGGGTGATGAATTCGCCGTTTTCGCTGGAATCCTCGCCGAGCCCTTCGATGAAACACACCGTTGCGGTGCGTGTGCGCAGTACCCGCTGGATCCCCAGCGCGAATTCGCGGTCATCCGTGCCCTCGACTGTCACCTGCCGACCTGCGGCCTGCACCACCGCCACGTTGTGCGCGCGCACGCCAAGACTTGCCGCCAGTGCGGGCTCGCGATCCGGATCAACAGGCCGGATGTGCAACTGCGGGTTATGCCGTGCAAGTGCTTTCAGCACTTTCACCACCCGCAACCCGTCCGGGTCATCTTCGCGATGGAAGAAGGTGAGCGTCACTGGCTGTGCGATTGCCCGGACCACCGCCACAGCCTCCGGCGCCGGTGTGAAGATCCCCTCGCGGGTGAGATCGAACTGCGCGTCGTGCAGGGACAGGGTGATGTTGGCAAAAAGAGCAATCGCGAGCGCCCCCGCCAGCACCCAGCCCTGGTACTGCAGCGTCTTGCCCTGGGGAAAGGCCAGAGGCAGGCGTACGCCGACCAGCCACAGGCCGCCAAGCGCGGCCAGCCAGCCTGCAAACCAGGCAAGGGCATGCCAGTCGATCGCGTGCTCGTCCATCAGGGGCGTGCCAATGCGCGTACCGCGCCCAGCAGTCCCAGCGCCGTGATGCTCAGGAAATAGCCGACATCACTCAGGTACACCACGCCGACCGAGAGCGGTGTGAAGTGGGCAATGAGCGAGGTGTTGACCACCAGCACATCGAAGGGCTCGGGCAACATGCGACCCAGCGAATCGAGCACCCACAACAGCATGCCGAGGCCGAGACTCATCACCGCGGCCACCAGCTGATTGGTGCTGAGGGCGGACAGGCACAAGCCCAGCGCAGTCAAGGCAGAGGCATGCAGCAGAAGACCGAGATATCCAGCCTGCACCGTACCCCAGTCCGGATGACCGAAATGCGCCAGCAGCACGGGGTAGAGCAAGGTCGGTATCAGCATGGCGCAGACGAGACTCAGGCTCGCGAGGAACTTGGCGAGCACCAGAGCCATCTCATCCACCGGCGTGGAGAGCAGCAACGCGAGGGTGCCGTGACGGCGCTCCTCGGCAAAGGTACGCATGGTGATCACAGGCATGAAGAGCAGCAGCAAGACGGCGGATTGATGAACTACCCGCACCAGCGATGCATTCTGGCCGACGATCAGCCAGGCACTGAAGGTATATCCGGTGAGCAGCAGGAAAATCGCAATCACCGCCCAGGCAAGCGGCGCGGTGTAGAGCACCTGCAGCTCCTTGCCGAGCATGGCGCGGAAACCGTTCATGCCGGCGCGACCCGCGAGGTGAGTGCAAGGAAGCGTGATTCAAGGCCACCGGTGACGGCGTGCAAGCCCACCACGGGCAGCCTCGCCTCGGTCAGCGCCCGCGCGACGAGATCGAGCGAAGCATCCGCGGCCAGCACGAACTCCATCTCCAGCGCATCCCCTGTCCTGGAGTCGAGGGTCAACACCTCGAGCATTCCGGGCAGCGACGCGAGCAAGCCTTCCACGCCGTCGTCGGTCACGGCCAGCACACTCAGGCGGTATCTGGATTCACGTGACAGCGGCAGCACGCTGCAGAGCTGCCCTTGCAGCAGAATGCCAACGCGCGTGGCGACCCGCTCGATCTCGGACAGGATGTGGGAAGTCACAAGCACGGTGTGGGTTGGTACGAGACTCAGGATGAGCTCCCGAAGATCGATGATTTGTTGCGGATCGAGCCCGTTGGTGGGCTCATCAAGGATCAGAAGAGCAGGCTCGTGCAGCAGGGCCTGGGCAATCAGCACGCGCTGGCGATACCCATGCGAGAGTCTTCCCATGGGCGTCTGCCAGGCCTCTTTCAACGACAGACGCGCCTGCACACGCTCCAGGGCCCGCGTGAGGTCGGCACCTTGCAGACGACGTAAACGCCCCATGAAGCGCAGGAACTCGTGCACGCGCATGGCGGGATAGAGCATCACGTCTTCGGGCACATAGCCCATGAGGGCGCGGGCCGCCGGGCCTTCTTTCAGCACATCCAGACCGGCGATGGCAATCTGTCCGGCAGAGGGCACCAGCAGGCCGGTCAGCATCCGGATGAGGGTGCTCTTGCCCGACCCGTTCGGACCAAGCAGGCCGAACACTTCCCCCTTTCGAATCTCGAGGTCCACCGCGTCCACCGCCAGTTTCCGGCCGTAACGCCGGGACAGACCACGCATCACGACCAGCGGCGCGGCCTCGCTGGAGATCTGGCTTCGAGCTTGGCTATCCATCCAGCTTGTCCGGAGGTTCCTGCTCCAGAAACGACATCGGGGCTCGCAAGCCCCGATGGAATGGACAGCAGGCTTGCCGGCTTATTCGTAGAACTCCGGCGCGTGCTTCAGGGTTTTCCAGGCATCGGGATCGTGGGACGTGAAGAAATCCGCACCCTCGGAAGCCATCATGAAACGGATCCAGTCGTAGCCGCGCATGATCCCGGCAGGGTCATAGGCCAGCGCCAGATTCGGCGGCAGGGATTTCTCGACATTGATCCGGAAGTACGCTGCGTCGCTGGTGAGGATGATGGGTCCTGTCTTCGGCAGCCGTACCAACAGCATCTGGGTGCCTTTGGTGTGGCCCACGGAGCGCTTCACGTACACGCTGCCATCGCCGAACAGGTCCATGTCGCCATCCAGGCGCAACATGTTGATGGCATTGGGCCGTCCCGCGCCAAGACCTGAGCGCAGCGGTGCGAGGTCGGCCGGAATGTAGCCCGCTGCAAAGGGCTCATCGGGGAACATCGCGAAGTTCAATTCGTCGTTCTGTACCACGATGGTGGAATTGGGGAACTTGCCCACATTGCCACCATGGTCGAGGTGCAGATGGCTGGTCACGACATAGCGGATGTCATCGGGCTTCAGGCCGATCTTGCCGAGCTGCGCTTCAATGGAAACCTCAGGCGTCATCATGGGCTCGAAGACATCCGCGAGCTTGCCCCAGTGGCTGAGATCAGTGATGAGTTTGTCGTTGCTGCCCGTGTCGAACAGCACATTGCCCTTGGGATGCTTGATGACGAACATTCCGACCGGCACCTCGATCTTCGGCTCCATGGGCGCGAAGTTCTGCAGGTACCCCTTGCCGAGCTTCAGCGGACCGGAGTTGAGGACGTAGAGTTTCATGCCCGCAGGTGATTCAGCTACGGCCTGTGAGGTCGTTGCGAGCAGGCTGGCCAACATGACCAGGGTCATTGTGAAGATTCTGTTCATCGTCCCCCCTCCTTCAGATGGGCGGCATTATGCGCGGTTTGCCCGGACGTGTGCACCCTTCATCAGGCGCGGGTGGCGCGATGTCCGTGCACCGGTAGCACCACCAGCACTGCGCTCGCCGCAACAGCAATGACGGTACCGTACATGAAGGTGGCGGCGGCGCCGGCGAAGTCCCAGATCACGCCTGCAAGCAGACTGGACAGGAAGAGCGCGAGCCCCGTCACCAGATTGAAAACGCCAAAGGCGGTGCCGAGCAGTGGTCCGGGCGATGCATCCGCGACCAGCTTGCTGAGCAGGCCCTGGGTGAGGCCCAGATGCATGCCCCACAAGGCCGCGCCGATGACAACCCACACAGGCCCATCCGACAGCGCAAGCACACCCTGTGCGAGTGCGAGTACCGGCATACCGATCAGCAGCAGCGTGACGGGGGAGACGCGATCCGCGGCAAGCCCCGCAGGGTAGGACACCAGCGCATAGGCGATGCCGAGGGCGATGAGCACCACAGGCGCATAGGTGAGTTCGAGGCCCTGACCCTGTGCATGCAGCACAAGGAAGGCCTCGCTGAAGCGCGCAAGCGTGCACAGGACGCCGAGTCCGGCCACCTGCCAGAATGCGAGAGGCAGGCGCAAGGCATGTCGCAAGGGAGGTGGACGCGAGCTCGCCTTTTCAACCCGGGCAGGCTCCCGCACGGCGAGGATCAGCACCGCCACCGAAAGCACCGCCGGAATGACTGCGAACCACAGCACGAGC
The DNA here is from genome assembly GCA_039800485.1 of Pseudomonadota bacterium. Classification (GTDB taxonomy): domain Bacteria; phylum Pseudomonadota; class Gammaproteobacteria; genus CAIKBL01. The sequence goes on along the minus strand of JBDLQR010000386.1, from coordinate 4,308 downwards.
CTCAGGTTGTCGGCGAACAGCAGCATCAGTCCCACGGCAAGCAGCGGCCCCAGGAACGCGCCCACTGAATCCAGAGCCTGACGCAACCCGAAGGCTGCACCGCGCACCTCAGGCGGTGTGACCTCCGCGATGAGCGCGTCTCGCGGCGCCCCCCGGATTCCTTTGCCCACGCGATCGAGAAAGCGGGCCGCCGCGACCCAGGCCAGGCTGTGGGCGAGCGGAAATACCGGTTTGGTCAACGCGGCCAGGCCATAGCCAATCAGGGCGAGGACCTTGCGCCGTTGCAGGCGATCGCTCAGTGCCCCCGAAAAGACCTTGACGACCTGCGCGGTCGCCTCAGCGAGGCCCTCGACGAGGCCGATGGTCGCCATGCTCGCGCCCAGCACCGAGGCCATGTAGAGCGGTAGCAGGCTGTGGACGAGCTCGGACGAAGCGTCCATGAAGAGCGAGACGAAACCGAGCGCCCAGACGGTGCCGGGCAGTCTGTGCGCGGCCATTCCGACGCCCTGTCCTCGTGAGCAGGTCCGGCAGAGTGCCTCAGGAGGGGCGCTTGCGGCGCGGCTTGGGGGAGCCCCGCAAATGCTTGACGCTCTCCGCGCTCAGCTCCGCCAGACCCTTGATTTGCGGCTGGCTCATGGCGGTGAGGTTGAAGCGGTGCTTGCCGAAGCGGACTTTCTTCAGGTGCTGCAGCAATTCGCGTGGCATTCCCCCCGGCAGATCGACCGTGCTGAAGTCGTCATAGATGTCGATTCGGCCGATGTACTGGCTGTCGATACCCGCCTCGTTGGCGATCGCCCCCACGATGTGCTTGGCAGTGGCGCCTTGCGCATGCCCCACATCCAGACGGTAACGCACCATGTCCACATCGTCCGGCAGCCGGGCCGGGCGTTCCGCGCGTGCTTCCGGCGGAGGACTGCGCGTGGGCCTTGCCTCCTCTTGCGCTGGCCTGTCGCTGGCCTGCTCCATCGTCCCACGTTCACGTGGCACGCGCGGGCGCGGCGGCGCTTCCCCGTGTGCGGCGGGCCTCGACCGTTCCCGGGCGCGAGTCTCCGGGGCTGGCGCGCGCTCGGCGTAGCGCGCTGACTCTGCGCCGGTTTCCCGCGCAGGTTGCTGATACGGTTGGGAGTCCCTGCGTGGGCGTGGTTCCCGCTGCTCGCGCGGCGGGAAGCGGCCACGAGCCTCCTCACCCGGCGGCGGCCGCTGGGGTCGTTCATCGTGTCCCGGCTCGGTCTGCAAGGGGCGATCACGCTGCAACAGCCACGCCAGTGCCGCGGCCAGGTCGCGCGGCTCCACACCACGCTCCTCAGCCATTTCATCGATGAGCGATCCGAAGAACTCCAGATCCTCGCTGGCGATGGCGTCCGAGACGGTCTGTTTGAACTGCCCGATGCGCTTCTCGGCAATGGCGGCGCGCGTGGGGGCCCGCATGGGCTCTATGGGCTGACGCGTGGCACGCTCGATGGCGCGCAACATGCGGATTTCGCGCGGGGCCACGAAGAGAATGGCCTCGCCGGTGCGCCCGGCACGGCCGGTGCGGCCGATGCGATGGACATAGCCCTCGATGTCGTAGGGGATGTCGTAGTTCACTACGTGGCTGATGCGTGGGACATCAAGGCCGCGGGCGGCCACGTCGGTCGCAATGAGTACATCCACCTGCCCGTTCTTGAGCTGTTCGATGGTTTTCTCGCGCTGGGCCTGATTCAGATCCCCGTTCAGCGCAGCGCTCGCATACCCGCGTGCTGCAAGCTTCTCCGCGATTTCGACGGTGGCGGTCTTGGTCCGCACGAACACGAGCCCGGCATCGATGTCTTCAGCTTCGAGGATACGCGTCAGCGCATCGAACTTGTGCATGCCGCCCACCGGCCAGTAGCGCTGCCGGATGGCCTCCACCGTGCTGGTCTTGGCCTTGATGCGGACCTCTGCCGGCTCGCGCAGGTAGCGCTGCGCAACCTGGCGAATCGGTTCGGGCATGGTGGCCGAGAACAGCGCCGTCTGCCGTGTGTCGGGCGTGTGTTCGAGAATGAAGGTGACTTCCTCGAGGAAGCCCATGCGCAGCATCTCGTCCGCTTCATCCAGCACGAGCGCACGCAGGGAAGCGAGCGAGAGACTCTCCCGGCGCAGGTGATCCATGACCCGACCGGGGGTGCCGACGATCACATGAACGGGCCGCTGCAGGCTGCGCAGCTGCTGGTACATGCTCTGGCCACCGTAAATGGGCAGAACATGGAAACCCGGCAAGTGCCGGGCATAACTCTGGAATGCCTCTGCCACCTGGATGGCCAGCTCGCGGGTAGGGGTGAGCACCAGTACCTGCGGCGCCCGCTGGCTGAAATCGAGTCGCGCCAGAATGGGCAATGCGAAGGCCGCGGTCTTGCCGGTACCTGTCTGGGCCTGGCCGATGAGGTCCCGGCCCTCCAGCAGAATGGGGATGGCGGCAGCCTGGATGGGACTCGGGGTTTCGTAGCCGACCTCATTGAGAGCGGTCAGCAGGGCGGGCGGGAAAGCGAAGCTGGCGAACGAGAGATCGGTATCTGGCATGTGATGGCGCAAGGCGGATGGCCGCGCAGTGTAATCTCATCCCGTGCCTAGCAACAGGCTCCCGTGCCTGCGGACGCGGAATCCCCGCCCTCCCGGAACGGCAGATTCGTCCCGCAGCCCGCGAAAATCCCGTAGTGACAGGAAAAGTCGCCGATGAAGTCGAAGTGGGGGGCAAAACGGGTGTCTGCCAGCATGCGCCAGGTGTTGCCGCACACCGGGAAGACTTTCCCGGTCTCGATCCCATGGTGCGCGTCCAGCGTGAAGCGGGCCGGATGTCCCGGCACGGTGCCCCGGTAGATCACGGCCTGGCCGTAGTCCTCACAGGCAGTTTCCAGGCCATCCAGATTGAACAAGCGGTAGGTCGCGGAAAAGAAACGCAGGTTGCCGAGTCGCGCTGCAAGCTCGGGCGCCGTGATCGAAAGCGGCCGGTCTTCCAGCAGACGCGGGTCGGCAAAGCCTTGCTGATGCGCGAGGCGCAGGAAGTCGTTCCAGTAGAGCGCCCCCCCGAGACACTCTCCGTAAAGCACCGGATCCTCGCGCACCGCTGCCGGCACACGGCGATCGGCGTACACATCGGAAAAATGAAATTCACCGCCCGGCTTCAGCAAACGCTTGATCCCGGCCAGCACGGCATCCTTGTCGGGCGAGAGATTGACCACGCAGTTCGACACGATCACATCGAAGCTCCCGGCCGCCAGTGGAAGCTCGTCCAGACGCTCGATGTAACCGTGCAGGAAACTGACGTTGTCGAAGCCGAAACGCTCCGCGTGCCAGAGACGATGACGCTCCGCCACCGCGAGCTGGGCATCAGTCATGTCCACGCCGACCACTTCGCCTTGCGCCCCCACCAGTTGCGCCAGCGCATAGACATCCCGGCCACTGCCGCAACCAAGATCGAGCACCCGACATCCCGCCAGCAGTGGCGGGCAGACCAGTCCGCAGCCGTAGTAGCGGGCAAGCACTTCCGGATGGATGCCGGCCAACAGCGGCTTGAACCAGGCAGGCAGACTGCTCACATCGCAGCAGGCGCTGGTCTTCAGATCGGCGCTGGATTGCAGGGCTTCGCCGTAGTACTGCTGAACCTGTTCGTGCATGTCTGGCTCCTTGCGGAAATGTGCTGCTGCAGTGCGGTGGATCGAGGGGGGCGATTCCCGACATGTTAGCGCTGGTGCGGCGCTTGCTCATCCCCTCGTGGCCGTGGCACATATACGCGGCGCATCCTGCGCTTACCTGAGGGGCGACATCATGGGAGGAGCGGTGAAGACACCGGACAAGCAGCATCTCGTCTACGCGCGATTCAACGAGGCCAAACGGGCCGAGATCAGGGGGCTCATCACCGCCGCACTCATCGAAGAGCATCGTCGCAAGCCTCTGGGGCAGGGCTCGGATGCGTTGCAGCGGGTGAAGAACTTCTTCAGTCGTCCCCCCACCTATGCGCTCTATTCGCGGGTGCCGATGCGCACCTGGCAGATCATCCGTATGCCGATCACGCCCGGACAGCCCCCGGCGCCCGTGGATGAGGTGGTTTTCGACGATGAAATGACCGCCTATCACGCAGTGTTCCTGCGCCATGTGGCGGATTTGATGGCCGATGGGGAGAAGTGAGATGTCCATGCCTTATGTGACCGGTTACTGCGACAAACTCAGCCTCAAGGCTGGTGAGACACAAACCTTCATGGTCAGCGGCGAGGGTGTGGAGGCTGTCGATCTGCACATCGTCCGCCTGCTCCATGGCGACGAGAATCCGCGCGGACCGGGTTTCGTGGAGAA
>JBDLQR010000385.1:0-5664 GCA_039800485.1 Pseudomonadota bacterium | reverse complement strand
GTCAGCACGTTCTTGATGATCTCGTTCACGCGGCCAGACTGTTCCACCACGATGTGCGCAAGCCTTGCATTGCCTGGCGTGAGGTCCGCATCCTCGGCCAGCAATTGGCCGGCCTGGCTGATGGCGCCCAGGGGATTACGGATTTCGTGCGCGATGCTCACCGTCAGCCGGCCCAGCGAGGCAAGCTTGATCTGCTGCGCACGCTGCTGAATCTCTGCAGCATCTTCGAGGAACACCAAGGCATCGCCCATACCGCCCTCTCCCAGCCGACTGAAGGACAGGATGACCTCCTCGCCACCTGCGAGCTTCAAAGGAGTCTTGCGGTTCTCGCCACGCGCACCCCAGCGCAAAAAGGCCTCACGCAAGGGAGCATCGAGCACGGGCTCAGTAGTGCCACCAAGCATGCGCCTCGCCGCGGCATTGCTGAGCACAATGCGCAAATCCTCCCCCAGCACCATGATGCCGGAGCGCATGCGTTGCACCACATACTCATTGAGGCGCGAGAGTTGATCGATGGCCAGCGCGCGCTCGGCCGCCAACTGCTCGCTGCGCCGGACCTGGGTGGCGAGAATCGACGAGAGTAAGGCGGTGGCGAAGAGCGCAATGCCCAGCAAGCCGGCCTGGGTGTAGCTGTCCTGGCCAAAGGCCTGGGTGCTGTGACCGATGGCGGTCTCTGCGAGCACGGCGAGCGAGGCGATTGCGGCAAAGGCCACCGAGGCGCGCGGGGCGGACACCAGACAGGCACCGGCAATCGCCACCACCAGCAGCACGCCATAGCCGCCGGACGGTCCACCGCTCGCATGCATGATGAGCACGAGGGCTGCCACATCGAGACTCACCAGCAGGTTGCGCATGGCAAAGAACGGCAACACCCGGCGCTCGATGGCTATCTGCAGCACGATTGCACCAAACAGGTAACTGCCGGCAATCCATGCCAGCGTCTGCTGGTTGAAGTCGCCGAAGGCCGGTGGCAGGCGCGCCAGGCTGCCGAGCAGCGTGAAAAGACCGGCCACTATCAAGCGGTACAGATTGAACAGGCGCAGCGCAATCCAGACGTTGCGCGAGATGGGAACGTTCGGGCTCACGGCCGAGTCGCCCCGCTCGGCCGCTGCCGGCGTTCCCGATGAGGGGACGGGCCCCGCAGAAACATGGCCCACCGTGCCCGGTGAGGCGCCCTTTTCAGTGATGGGCACAGATTCTCGCCTGATTGGCATCAGGCTTGGTTTCCGATTCCGGCAGATGAACCCCGCACCGGGCACAGCGCACGAGCCTCGCTTGTGCCTGCTCTGGCCGGCGCCGCGTCTTGCCGAGCTGGCGTCGGATGAAGACAAGAGCCAGCCACACTACAAGAGCGATCAAGAGAACACGTGTCAGACCCATGGGGCTCCTGCGCGCGGGGCGTCGTTCAATCCGGGTGAGCTATCCGATATAGTGCCGGGCGGTCCCTGCTCGCCCGCATCGGGCGCCCGGCTCCAATCCGCCGGCACATGGGGACCTAGTTTCGCCACTCTTTCCCGCTGGAACAAGCCTGCGCGGAACGGGGCCTGGCAGTCAGCAAGACTTGGTCGTTGCCTAGGGAGTGATAGATGAATCTGCATGAATATCAGGCCAAGAGCCTGTTCGCGGACTACGGGATCGCGGTACTGCCCGGGAAACCCGCCACCACCGTGGACGAAGCCGAGGCCCATGCCAAGGCGCTCGGGGGCCAGGCTTGGCTCGTTAAAGCACAGGTGCACGCCGGTGGCCGCGGCAAGGCCGGTGGCGTGAAGTTCTGCAAGAGCGTGGACGATGTGAAGGCGGCGGCCAAGGCCCTGCTCGGCACCCAGCTCGTGACCAAACAGTCGGGTCCGGCCGGCCAGCCCATCAATTGCGTGCTCATAGACAGCGCGGCCTCCATTGCACATGAACTCTACCTGGGCGCACTGGTAGACCGTGCCTCCAAGCGCGTGACGTTCATGGCTTCCCGCGCCGGCGGCATGGACATCGAGGAAGTTGCAGCCTCCACGCCGGAACAAATCTTTACCGTAAAAGTTGACCCGGTGCTTGGCCTGCAGGATTACCAGACCCGCCTGCTTGGCTTTTCGCTGGAGCTGGACGACGCGCAGCGCAAGCAGCTCGGCAAGATCCTGCACGGCCTGTACCGGCTCTTCATGGACAAGGATCTGAGCCTGGTTGAAATCAATCCGCTCGCCATCCTGACCGACGGCAGCCTTGCGGCACTCGATGGCAAGATCAACATCGATGACAACGCCCTCTATCGCCAGAGCATCGCGGACTGGCGCGATGCCAGCCAGGAAGACGAGAAGGAGCGCCGCGCCAAGGAGTTCGACCTCAACTACGTGACGCTGGACGGCAACATTGCCTGCATGGTGAACGGCGCAGGTCTCGCGATGGCCACCATGGACATCGTGAAGCTCTCCGGTGGCGAACCGGCCAACTTCCTCGATGTGGGCGGCGGCACCACCGCGGCGCGCGTGGCGGAAGCTTTCAAGATCATCACCTCCGATCCCAACGTGAAGGCCATTCTGGTCAATATCTTCGGTGGCATCGTGCGCTGCGACCTCATCGCCACCGGCATCATGCAGGCGGTGAAAGAGGTTGGCGTGAACGTGCCGGTGGTAGTGCGTCTGGAAGGCACCAACGTCAACGAAGGCAAGAAGATGCTCGCCGAGAGCGGACTTGCCATCACCAGTGCCGAGGATTTGGGCGATGCCGCGCGCAAGGTCGTGGCCGCCGCGGGAGGAGCCAAGTAATGTCGATTCTGATCAACAAGAGCACCCGGGTCATTGTTCAGGGTTTCACGGGCAAGCAGGGAACCTTCCACGCCGAGCAGGCCATTGCCTATGGCACGCAGCTGATGGGTGGCGTCACGCCCGGCCGCGGTGGCAGCAAGCATCTGGACCGTCCAATCTTCAATACGGTGCACGACGCGGTGCGCGAAACGGGCGCCAACGCCAGCATGATTTTCGTGCCGCCCCCGTTTGCGGCCGATGCCATAGCTGAGGCAGTGGATGGTGGCGTGAAGATCATCGCCTGCATCACGGAAGGCATTCCCGTGCTGGACATGCTGAAGGTCAAGGCCATGCTGGCCGAACATCCGGACGTCTACCTCATCGGCCCCAACTGCCCCGGCCTCATCACGCCCGGTGAGTGCAAGATGGGCATCATGCCGGCGGCCATTCACACCCCCGGCAAGATCGGCATCGTGTCACGCTCCGGCACCCTGACTTACGAGGCCGTGCACCAGACCTCCAAAGCAGGCCTCGGCCAGAGCACCTGCGTAGGTATCGGTGGCGATCCCATCCATGGCATGAACTTCATCGACTGCCTCACCTTGTTCCAGGCGGATCCGCAGACCGAAGGCATCATCATGGTGGGTGAGATCGGCGGTTCGGCTGAGGAAGAAGCCGCTGAATTCATCGCGAAGCACGTGACCAAGCCGGTGGTGGGTTACATCGCGGGCGTGACTGCGCCTCCCGGCAAGCGTATGGGCCATGCCGGCGCCATCATCGCGGGCGGCAAAGGCACGGCAGCAGACAAGTACGCCGCCCTGCAGAAGGCAGGCGTGCATACGGTCAACAGCCCTGCCGAGCTCGGTCTGACCATGCAGCGTGTGATGGGTCGCTGACCCATCCTCGCGCTACAACCCGGAGTTGCGCATGCCCCAAGCCGCCCTGCGCATGGTGCTTGCGCAACTCAACCTCTGCGTCGGTGACATCGACGGCAATACTCGACTGATTCTGGACACGCTACACCAGGCCCGCACCGAGCATGCGGCGGACCTGGTGGTCTTTCCTGAACTGGCCATCACCGGTTATCCCCCGGAAGATCTGCTTTTCCGCCCTGGCCTGCACCGCCGGGTGAGTCATGCGCTGGAGACCATCCAGCGCGCGAGCGAGGGTCTTGCCGTGGTGGTGGGCCACCCCGAGCAGACGGCTGCCGGGCTCTACAACAGTGCGACTCTCTTCCGGAATGGCGAACGACTCGCCTCTTATCGCAAGCAACGCCTCCCGAACTACGCGGTCTTTGACGAGAAACGCTACTTCATCGAGGGTGCCGGCCCCTGTGTGGCAGATGTCGCGGGTTTCAAGCTCGGCTTGAGCATCTGCGAGGACATCTGGGATCCCCTGACCGCGGTGGCCAACCGCGATGCGGGCGCTGAGCTCATCATCAATCTCAATGCCTCGCCGTACAGCACACGCAAACGTGATCAGCGTCTGGAGGCCCTGAAGATCGCCCATGAGGCGAGCGGCTTGCCGGTGGTCTACCTCAATCTGGTGGGTGGTCAGGACGAGCTGGTGTTCGATGGCGGCTCCATGGTCATGGATGCGAGTGGACGGGTCGTCGCACGCGGCGCTGATTTCGCCTCTGAACTGATTCCAGTCACGGTCAAACGTGGCGCAGACGCGCTGACTTTCGAAGGTCCGCTGGCAACACCCACGCAGGATGAGGAAAACATCTACCAGGCGCTGGTGCTGGGCGTGAAGGACTACGTGCAGAAGAACCGCTTCAAGGGTGCGGTCATCGGGCTTTCAGGTGGGGTGGATTCTGCGCTCACGCTGGCGCTCGCGGTGGATGCCCTTGGGGCGGAAAACGTGACCGCAATCTCCATGCCCTCACGCTATACCGCCGAGATGAGCATCGATGATGCCTTGGCCCAGGCGGAGCGTATGGGGTGCGAATGTCTGGTGGTACCGATCGAGCAGACCTTTGCGGCCTTCACGGAAACCCTGCAGCCGGTCTTCAGGGACGCAGCGCCCGACGTGACCGAGGAAAACATCCAGGCCCGGTGTCGTGGCGTGTTGCTGATGGCGGTTTCGAACAAGCGTGGCCGGCTGGTGCTCACCACCGGCAACAAGAGCGAGATGTCGGTCGGTTATGCCACCCTCTACGGCGACATGGCGGGCGGTTATGCGCCTTTGAAGGATTGCCCCAAGCTGCTGGTCTACCGACTTTGCGCGTGGCGCAATCGGCATGAGGAAGTGATCCCCCGGCGCGTGCTGGAACGTGCCCCCAGTGCGGAGCTGCGCCCGGACCAGAAGGATTCGGACAGCCTTCCACCCTATGAGATTCTTGATCCGGTTCTGGAGCTCTATGTGGAGCAGGATCTGACACCACAGGAAATCGCGGCGCGTGGCTTTGATCTGGCCACCGTGAGACGCGTGGCTGCAATGGTTGACCGCAACGAGTACAAACGCCGGCAGGCCGCCCCGGGAGTGCGCCTGTCGCAGAGAGCCTTCGGGCGCGACCGGCGCTTCCCCATCACCTCGCGTTATTCGGAACTCGACGAACCCGCCCTGTGAACGGAGCCGCGCAGCAGGCGCGGCCGCAGTCTCAACGCACTCAATCCACGCGCGTGCGCTTCACTTCTTCAATACCGGGATGGTTGGGATAATTGAGTTCCAGCACCCGTAGTGCATCTGCCGACAGATCATCCAGCTCCAGCACCTTGTAGGACTTGGCCAGCAATACCAGCGCCTCCGGCATCGCGGGCGTCTGCTGGAAGTTTTCCACCACATAACGCGAACGGTTGGCGGCCGCGATGAAAGCACCGCGCCGCATGTAGAAATTGGCGACGTTCACCTCGTGCTGCGCCAGGATGTTGCGCAGGTACCGCATGCGCAGCTGGCTGTCCGTCACGTACTTGCTTTCCGGGAAGCGGCG
>JBDLQR010000384.1:0-7073 GCA_039800485.1 Pseudomonadota bacterium | reverse complement strand
ATGCGCACGACAAGACCAAGCGTCATGCGCCCATCATGTTCACCACAGATCTGGCGCTCAAGATGGATCCTGAATATCGCAAGGTTTCCGAGCGCTTCCACAAGAACCCGCAGGAATTTGCGGATGCTTTTGCGCGCGCATGGTTCAAGCTCACCCATCGCGACATGGGGCCGCGCTCCCGATATCTCGGTTCGGCGGTGCCTGATCAGGACCTCATCTGGCAAGACCCCGTGCCCGCTCTTGATCATGAACTGGTTGATGCCGCGGACATCTCGGCGCTGAAGGCGAAGATTCTGGCCACTGGCCTGAAGCCCGCAGAGCTCGTGCGTGCGGCCTGGGCCTCGGCCGCCAGCTACCGCGGCTCAGACAAGCGTGGCGGCGCCAATGGTGCCCGCGTGCGGCTGGCCCCGCAGAAAGATTGGGCGGTCAACGATCCCGCCGAACTCGCCAAAGTTGTGGCGAAACTCGAGGGCGTGCAAAAGCAGTTCAATGCCGCACAAGCGGCCGGCAAGAAGCGGGTCTCACTGGCGGATCTGATCGTGCTGGGCGGGGCTGCCGCGATCGAGCAGGCGGCCAAAGCCGGGGGCCATAGCGTGGAAGTGCCTTTCTCGCCCGGGCGGACTGATGCCTCGCAGGAACAGACGGATGTTGCGTCCTTCGCGGTGCTGGAACCTAAAGCCGATGCTTTCCGCAACTATTACGGGCAAGGAAACGAACTGCCGCCGGTGGAAATGCTGGTCGAGCGCGCCAACCTGCTGACCCTGACAGTACCCGAGATGACGGTGCTCGTGGGGGGCATGCGCACGCTGGGCGCGAATACCGCAGGCAGCTCCCACGGCGTGTTGACCGACCGTCCTGGTACGCTCAGCAATGACTTTTTCGTGAATCTGGTCAACATGTCCACCCGTTGGACGCGGTCAGCTTCAGAGGAAGGACTCTATGAGGGGCTCGATCGTGCCTCAGGCAAGCTCAAGTGGACCGCGACACCCGTTGATCTGATCTTCGGCTCGCAGTCAGAGCTGCGCGCCATCTCCGAGGTCTATGCGGCGGATGATGCGCGGGCGCTTTTCGTACAGGACTTCGTCAAGGCCTGGGCGAAGGTGATGGAGCTGGACCGCAGCTGAGACGGCGTGCTGACAGCGGTGTCCTCGACACCGCTGTCAGCTTTTGGCCGCAAAGGACCGGCCGTTCGCTCTGGCTTCGCCAAGGTTGACGGTGCTCACGTGCTGGGCATCAATCAGGGACAGTAGCGTGCGGGTCCGCTGGGAGACGCGGAAGACCTTTTCCTCACTCTCCGCAGCGCTCCGCCCCGCTTCACCCAAGGTGTCCGCAAGTCGGGCAGTGATCTCGAGAGTCGTGGAAAAATCCTGGACCTGGTGAGAGACGTGTTCTGCAAACGTCTGCAAACCTGCGCGCTCTGATGAACAAGTCTCACGCAAGCCGACCAGCTCACTGCGTCCTGTTTCAACCAGCGCGCGGCCACGCTTGAGAGGCTCCACCGCGGCCTGCGCTCCGGATTCGAGCTTGGCCAGGGTGCGACCAAAGTCTTCACTGAAATGACGCGCGCGGCTGGCCAGCCCGGCGACTTCGTCGGCCATCACGGCGACCCCCTGTCCTGCCGCACCGGCACGTGCAGATTCGAGGGAGGCGTTCAGGGCAATGAGCGAAATTTCTTCGGCCATGGCATCAAATGCGGCCAGAACCTGGGAGATCTGCGCACCCTCCTCGGCCAGCATCGTCAGCGCAGCTTCAGAGTCGGCCAAGCCTTCGTCAGCCCGCGCAAGCAGGCCCGCCATGGCCTCCACGGATTCCTCTTTCTGGCCGGCAAGGGTCGCCACAGCTTCGGCTTCGCCCCGCAGGGCTGTCACTGTCGAGAGGCTTTCTGCCTGGGCGTGCTCGAGGACGGGCAGCCCAGCCAGCACATCCTGAATCGCAAGGTGCTGGCGGCGAGCACCTTGTTGCGCCTCACCGCACGCGGCCTGGACTTCCAGGGCCGTGCCTTTGAGGGTGGAACCTGTCTCCAGCAGATACTGACGCTGCTGACGGAAGCGGCGCTGCTCCTCGGCCAGCAGGCGTGCAATGTCTGCCAGCTCATCCGAGCCTTTCAGATCCGGCGCAGGCTCCGAGCCCGGATTGCGCAGAGACTGCAGTACCTGGCCTGCGCGCAGCGCCAAGCGGGTTCCGAGCACCGCGGCAACGGCCAGTGGCAAGGCCGCGCCAAGCAGTGGCAGTGCCAGCTTTGCCCAAGGCTCGGGCAGGAAGTCTGCGGCCGCCGTGATCAGGATGCCGGCAACACCGGCGCCGCCTACACACAGCATCTGGGTTTTCAGGGAAAGAACGGACGAGTAGTCACGCATCTGATGGCTCCGGAAGGGGGCGTTCAAGCGGGCACGCAGGCGAAGTCGCCGCAAGGTCTTAGCGGCCAGGTTCAGCCGGCGCTTGAGCACAGGCCCGGCAGATTGCCCGGGTCGCATCCTGCCGCAAGCACATGCACGGGACACGCAGGCCGTAGGTTTGGGAAGAAGGTATCCAGCACGCCCTGCGCGGAGAAATCTTGCAGTTGAGCGGCCGTACAGTTCCAGGTCCCCTGCCCCTCCAGTGACTTCACCAGCACCAGCGCCTTGGCGTCCAGCCGATTGGCAAGCCACAGGGCAAGGCTGTCCGAGCTCAGTGACCAATCGCGAGGCAGGCCGTCCCTGTCCAGCGCCAGCTGGTCGGCCAGTTCCGGCAACCACAGTCGTGGCCCGGTGGGGTCGGTCCTCTCCAGGCCTTCCAGGCCCCGCGCGACCGCCAGTGTCGGGGCGCGGGCGTGCAAGGCCAGGCCGTACTGGGCCATCGCCAGCAAGGCCATGGCGTGCGCCGCATCGTCCGCGAGACCCCAATCAGCCTGTGCCATGCGTACCGCATCGGCAAAGCGACCACCGCCGGGGACCACGATGCAGCGTGCTGCCGGTTGCGCCAGAGCAGACAACCAGGGCATCAGCCGCGGGCTGTCCCCGAGGCTGCCACCGAGCTTAACGACCCAGCCCTGGAATCTCGGCATCCGCGAAAACCTCCAGCATGGCTGCAGCCTTGGTCAGGCATTCCTGGTATTCGGCTTCCAGCTCCGAATCCATCACGATGCCGCCACCGGCCCAGCAGTACAGTCGTGATCCGTCCTGTACCAGGGTACGAATGGCGATATTGGTGTCCATGCCGCCATCACAACTGAGATAGCCAATGGCACCGCAGTAGACCCCGCGTCGATTGGGCTCCAGTGCTTCGATGATCTCCATGGCACGGATCTTCGGCGCACCCGTGATCGACCCCCCGGGGAAGCAGGCGCGCAGCACGGCAGCCGCTGATACGCCGGGCGCCAGCTTGCCGCAGACGGTACTGACCAGGTGGTGCACCCGCGCATAGGTCTCGATGGCAAACAGACGAGGTACCCGCACGGAGCCCACGGCGCATACCTTGCCGAGATCATTGCGCAGGAGGTCAACTATCATCACGTTCTCGGCGCGATCCTTGGCGCTTGCAGCAAGTTCAGCGGCAAGACGTGCATCTTCCGTGCGATCCTCACTGCGACGGCGCGTGCCCTTGATGGGCCGCGTTTCCACTTCGTCTCCATGCACCCGCACGAAACGCTCCGGCGAGGAACTGAGGATCGCACCCTCGGGCAGCTTGATGTAGGCGGAGAAAGGCGCGGGATTCACATGGCGCAGTCGCTGATAGGCATCCCAGGCATCACCCCGGACGTCAGCCGAGAAACGCTGAGTCAGATTGACCTGGTACACATCGCCTTCGGCAAGAAAGCGCTTGATGCGGCGCCAGGCGTCGGCATAGGTGGCAAAGTCCATCTCGGGTTTGACCTGCGAGGTCACTTCGAAACGGGTCCCGAAGGCTGCCGGCGTGAGCGGCTCCTGGGCGAGGCAGGCACGCCGCAGAAAGTCGGGCTCATCGCGCGCCGCGGGATGCGAGACCAGCCAGCAGGCCTCGGCGTCGTGATCGACCACCACTGCATGCGCATAGATGCCGACGACCATGTCGGGTGTGCCGAGATCGCGGGTCGCGAGCACCGGAAGCTGCTCCAGCCTGCGCCCAAGGTCATACGCAAAAAAGCCCAGCGCGCCTCCTGCAAAAGGCAGCTGCCCGGCCTGCGCCGCGCCAAGCTCGGCGAGCGCCTCCTCCACGAGCTTGAACGGGTCGTTGCTTGAACGCGCCACCCGGCCATCGTGATGGATTTCCGTTTCATCGCCGCGGGTGATGATCACCGTACGCGGATCGCAGGCGAGTATGTCGTAGCGACCACTGGAAGTGGCCTGGCGGCAGCTGTCCAGGAACATGAACCACGGGCGCTCGGCGAGTCGTGACGCCAGAGGCCCGGTATCACGGCAGTAAGGCAATGCCTCCAGGCGCGCCGCAGGCTTCATGGGGCGTGGCGCCCGCAGAGTCTGGCCACCGCAACGGCCGGGGCACACACGTTCACCGCCGTGCGCGCAGGCACACCGCAAAGACTGGCGTAGTCCGTAGCCAAGCCACCGCAGCGCGCGGCCAGCGTCGGCACGAGGAAGCTCCCGACGCCCGCGCCCACCAGAAGCGTCCCTGCAAGCCGTCGCGGCTGTGCACTCGCGACCAGGGCCAAGCCCTGTTCAATACGCTGCAACTGACATTGACTCAGGTAATGGGCAAATGCGCGCAGCGCCTCGTCGTCTGCAGCCGGTGCATCTTCGCCCAGCATGCGCGCGAGGCGCGCACGGCTGTGCAGTACGTCTGCCGGGCGCTGGTCTGCAGTCGGAAAATCATCGGCCCCTTCCGGCAGGTCGCCGGTCACGCGGTAAACGTCGGCCATGTTCGCGAAATATTCCGCGGTGAGTCCTCGCCACCCACCGGCAAAGGGTGCCTGCATGGCGATTGCCATCACCGGCGTGCGGCAGACACCGGTGTAAACGAGTTCTCCGCAGGCGAGGCGCGTGCCGTCACGCTCCGCCCGCGCCCGCACCGCGCCATCGATGACAGGGACGATGTCGGTGGTGGTACTGCCGATGTCGAGCAAGAGCCCGCTGTCCAGACGCTCGGCGATGTCGCGGGCGGTGGCCTGCCAGTTCATCGAGGCCACCGCATCCGGTTCGGCACACGCCTCGTCCATAGACAAAAAACCCCGGCGCGAGAAGACAGCCAGCTGAGGGCCGAGATGGCGTGACAGCACCGTGAGAATGGCCGAGACACCCTCCGCCCGCGTCGCGAAAAGATCACACAGCTCACCTGTCATGGTGACCGCGTGGCGACCGGGTGTCTTGTGCGAGGCGTGAACCAGTGCGCCCAGCACGGCGTCCAGAGACGCCAGACCTTGCCACAGGGCGCATGCACGCTGTTCGACCTCGAGCACACGACCCGCTGCATCGACCCGTGCATGTTTCACATGAGCCCCGCCGATGTCCCAGCCGTGGTAAAGCACGCTGGCGCTCCCTAGGATCTGAGCCGTCGGAGCGTCATGAGAGGAAAGGCCAGCATGCGGTGTGTGCCCGTGATCGATTTGTTCGGAGGTTCGGTGGTGCACGCTGTGAAGGGGGAAAGGGATCGTTATCAACCCCTCGTGACCCCTTTCGCCGTGCGGGCAACCGCGTGTGATGTACTGGCAGGGCTCAGGAACTTCTACCCGTTCCGCAGCTGCTACATCGCCGACCTGGCGGCCATCCGCCAGTGCGGCGACCACGATCATGAGATAGCGACACTGGTGACGCAACATCCCGATCTGGAGTTCTGGGTGGATGCCGGATTCGGACTGCGTACCGTGATGCCCTTTTATGCCGGCGCGAGGAACGTGCGTCTGATCATTGGCAGCGAGTCATTGCCCGACCTTCCGGCCTGGCATGCCGTGCGTGCGCGTTGCACCGGCCAGTGGCAGCCCCTGCTTTCGCTGGACCATTATCGGGGACACGTCCTCGGTCCGGCCTTGCTCGCGCAGATGCCGGCGCTGTGGCCCGCGGCGGTAGTGGCCATGAACCTTGATCACGTCGGCAGTGGGCGCGGTCCCGACCTGGAACTCATCGACCGCCTCGCCGCGCAGTCGCCAGCCACGCAGCTGATCGCAGCCGGTGGGGTTCGTGATTATCGCGACCTCGAGCGCTTGCAGGCCCGGGGTGTTTCCGCAGTGCTGCTCGCAACCGCCCTGCACGCGGGCGCCGTGGCCCGCGCGGATCTCGCGCGCATTGAATACCCGCCCTCATGAATGCAAAAGCCCCGCACTGGCGGGGCTTTGCACGACCCTCCCGCAGCGGCATCAGCCGCCTCGGGAGGAGACCGGGACAGGCTTACTTGGCCTGGAACGGATGGTCGACCTTGCTCTTCTGCTGAACCACGTAGGAGGCCTTGGGCTCACGTGCCACGGCGCGCTTGATGGATTCCTTGGTCGCCTGGTAGTTGTATTCCTGGATCTTCTTGTCGTCATCGGCGAGCCAGTGGATGAACACGCCCACGCAGATGAAGATGTCATCGGCCTCATTGGCCGGAATGGTGCCATCTTCCACGCAGTCAGCCACGGCCATGGCCACGCCGCGCTGGGCAGGTCCGAACATCTGCACCGCCTGCTTGGAGCCCTTGATCGTCACCTTGTTGAACATGACGGTGTTCGGCTTGGTGGCGAGATTGGGCGCCACGACTGCCAGCAGGCTGCTGAAGCCGTCCTTGTTGTTGGTGATGCAATTACAGAAGGCCGCTTCCGCCGCACTGCCACGGGGACCCATGATGAGGTCGATATGGGCGACTTCGTTACCATCCCCAACCAGCGATTCGCCTACCAGAACCCGATCTACAACAGCCATTTGATTTCTCCTCTTCACTGCTCGTGATTTTTTCTTGTGCCTGGCTGCAGCCCCTGTGGCCGCAGCGATGCTGCAAGGGTTCAAGGCGCCGGCGCTGATTCCAGCAACAGGGCCAGCAGGCTGGCAACCGTCAGATCCGCGCTCGTGCCGGGGTTGAGTCCCCTGCTCTTCAGTGTCCTGTCGAAGGTGGAGAGTACCTGCCACCTTGCTCTCCGAGTGTCGCACGCTTTCAAGTCTGATGTCACCGCCCGAGCTTCGGCTTGCACCGCC
>JBDLQR010000383.1:0-2507 GCA_039800485.1 Pseudomonadota bacterium | reverse complement strand
TTACCGGGTGCCAGTGCCATGGGAGCTCCTTTGCAACAGGGGGATGGGGCGAGCCTGAGGCCTCGAATTGTGTGATGCAAGCAGTTTGCAAAACATCAGGGCCTGCCCGATTGCGGCGACTGTCTACAACCCCGGCCACCGCGGCCATTCGGCATAACTGCGGTCGATCAGGATTTTTCCGTCGCGCATGACGAGCACCGCCACGAAAGGCAGCGACCAGTCGTCGCCAGCATCGGGATTCAGCAGCGTGATTTCGAGGATCACCGTATCGCCCGCGACATGAAAGTGGTCCAGGCGCATGCGGCGTCGTGGCGCCGCCTTCAGGACTGCGCGTTCCACTTGCAGGAACTGCTCGTACCCGCGAATGACACCGAGCCCCATGGTGTGCACCTCAAAGTCCGGGGTATAGCACTCCGGTACAAACCGCTCGATGTCGTGATTGTAGAGTTCCAGATATCGAAGGGCGGTCGCGAGGTTCTGCTGTTCGTTCGCTAGCATCTCGTTTTTCCTTTACGGGATGGGGTGAGGGCAAGGTAGCACACCGGTTTGGGGCCGGCGGGTAGGGGTGAGGGATGACTTCCCACCCCCGCCGCGCGGCGAGCCTTAAGCAAAAAGCCTCAATACTTGTCGATGACTTCCCGGCCGAATTCGCGAATCATTTCGCGGGCATCGGTCCCGCAAACGTTCAGCGCGATATTGGTGACGCCGGCAGCTTCCAGTTCACGGATGCGGTCGATGATTTCCGGACCAGAGCCCGTCAGGGTTCCTGCCTTGATCAGCTCCGGCGTGAGGTACGCCCGCTCACCATCCCGCATGAAGACCAGATGGCCAAGATGCATCTCCTGGAAGCGCCGGTCCATCGGGGTCTGCATGTTCATGATGTGCTCATCAAAGTAGGTCTTGGCCTGCTTCGCCACGGAGGGCGGCGCGAACGGTCCAACCTTGATGTCTGTCGGGTCCCAGTTGGTGTGCAGCAGGAGAATGGCCATCGGCCCGATCTGCTTTGCCACGCGATCCGAGAGGATGGATTCACCCGGGCGCAGCACGCAGGCAGAGGTCAGATTGGTGCAATAGACCTGCTCGATGTCGCGCCCGGCGGACTTCGCCGCGGCCTTGATCTGCTTGATGCTGTCCGAGATGTACCCGGGATCGAGGCCGATGGTGACCCACCCGTCTGCCAGTTGGCCGGTCATTTCAATCGCCTTCGGGCCATTGGAGGCCATGTGGATCGGGATCTCGTCCTTGATATTGATATAGCCATGATCCGGGTGAATGAACTTGATATGGCGCTCACGATCACCTTCACGATAGACGGCTTCACGACCAGACAGCAGATCCCGGATGATCTCGATGTGCTCCCGCATTGTCTTCAGCGTGATAGGTGGCATGCCCATCACATTGCGACCCGTGAAGCCGGTGCCCACGCCGAGGATCACGCGGCCCGGAGCCAATTCGTTGATGGTGGCGATGGAGTGTGCGGTGACCGGTGCGATGCGGTTGCCGAGGATGGAGACCAAGGTGCCGATTTTGATCGTTCTGGTGTGGTGTGCGACCAAGGCCATGCTGGCGTAGACATCGCTGTAGCACATCTGGGAATCGTAAAACCATGTGTGCGAGAAGCCGTAATCCTCGGCCATCTTGGCGTCTTCCCAGGCGCGGATGTAGGTTGGAAAACTGATGCCGAAATCCATGTGTGGGTGTCTCCCGAAGTTGTTGATCATCTGGACCCGGACGCAGTGACGCCAGCGCCCACGAGCAACCTGTCAGTTATGGACGACCGCAATCAGACGGCCGCATCACGGGTGTGCCGGGGGCATTCGGGCCTGCCCCTACCATTCCATACCCAGCCGTATGGCGCAACTCATGCCGTCCCCGTTGAAACCGGGCCCTGCCCGAATGATGATGCGGACAGATACGCCAAGCGGGAGTGCGGGATGAGTTCTCAGGTCGACGTGGTGGTGGTTGGGGCGGGGTTTGCCGGCATCTATGCGCTGTGGCAGGCCCGCCAACGGGGCTTGAGCGTGCGCGGCTTTGAGCGTGGGTCAGATGTGGGTGGGACCTGGTATTGGAACACCTACCCCGGCGCGCGTTGTGACGTGGAGAGCTACAACTACGCCTACTTCTTTGACAACGACATCGTGCGCCAGTGGAACTGGAGTGACGCTTGCGCCGGTCAGGCAGAAATCCAGCGCTACCTGCGCTTCGTGGCCGAGCGCTGCAACGTGTTGCCGGACGTCACCTTCGAAACGAAGGTCATGGCCGCGCGCTACCAGGACGATTCTGGCCTGTGGCGCGTGGAAACCTCCACGGGCGAAACAATGCTCTGCCGCTATCTGGTGCTGGCCATCGGTGCGCTTTCAGACCCCAAGGCACCGGATATCGAAGGCGTGAGGGACTTTGCGGGCGAAGCCTACTTCACCTCCAGCTGGCCACGGGACCGGAAGGTGGATCTGTCCGGCAAGCGCGTGGGCGTGATCGGCACCGGCTCTTCCGGAGTACAGGTCATC
>JBDLQR010000382.1:0-4111 GCA_039800485.1 Pseudomonadota bacterium | reverse complement strand
ATCCGGGATCCGGCCGAATCCACGCGCGTGGCACTGGCCATCGATGCCCTGTTCCGCAACTCTGCCGCCGAGACCCGCAATCAGAGCGAAAAAGAGTTCAATCTTGCCTTCGCCCGGCAATTCGGTGATGTCGGACTCATCGCACGCGCCATCATGGCAGCGGTCTTCTTCACCCTGTTGCTGGTGACAGGCCACACGATGGCTCAAGGCGTCCGGGAGCGCACTGGCGAACTGGCGGTACTCAAGACCCTGGGCTTCGGCAACGGATTGATCCTGCGCCTCGTGTTGGCCGAGGCCTTGCTGATGGTTTTCATGGGCGGCTGTGCAGGACTCGCGCTGGCGAGCGCGACACTGCCCCTGTTCAAGACCTTCGGCGCACAACTGCCACCGCTGCGCATCGCCGCTGAATCCTGGTGGGCAGGTGCGGGCGTCATGCTGGGTCTCGGTCTAGCGGTGGGCCTGCCCCCCGCTGTGCGCGCCATGCGCCTCGGCATCACAGCAGCGCTCGCGGAGCGCTGAACCATGTCTGCCCTGCGCCAGATAGCCGAAGTGACCTGGATGGGACTCGCCAGCCTGCCCGCCCGCAAGGGTGCAGCCGCAGTCGTCATCACCGGCATCGCCGGGGTGGTAGGTGTGTTGGTGGCACTGCTGGCCATGCGTAACGGCTTCGAGGCCACGCTCGGGCAGACCGGACATGTCGATGAAGCGATCGTGCTGCGCGCCGGCGCGAACTCCGAGCTCGCCAGCCAGATCCTGCGCGAGGATGCCTTGCTCATCGCGCGCACGCCCGGCGTCAGCCGCGACATTCAAGGCAATCCGCTGGCATCCCCGGAAGTGGTTGTCGTGGCGAACCTGCCACTGCGCAGCACGGGCACGGATGCCAACGCCCAGATCAGAGGCGTGGGCCCGCAGGCCTTCGCCCTGCGCCGTGGCCTGCAGATCATCGAGGGGCGCACTTTCCGCCCGGGGCGCCGCGAGCTGCTTGCCGGCCGCGGTGCGGCCCGTCAGTTCAAGGGACTCGCACCCGGCAACGTCCTGATGCTGAACCAGGAACCTTGGACGGTCGCCGGCATCTTTGCCACGGATGATGCGACAGAGTCGGAGATCTGGGCTGATGCAGAAGTCGTGCAATCGACCTATCGGCGTAACGCCTATCAATCGGTTCGGGTGCGCCTCACGGATCCGCAAGCGCTGCCGCGGCTGACGGCAGGGCTTGCCGAGAATCCGCAACTGCGCGTGGAGGCCAGCACCACGCGGGATTACTACGCGACCCAGTCATTGCGCTTGCGCAGGCTGGTCAATTTCCTGGCGACGACCGTGGCCAGCATCATGGCAGTGGGCGCGATCTTCGGCGCACTCAACACCATGCATGCGGCCGTCGCTGCCCGGACCCGGGAAATCGCCATTCTTCGCGCCTTGGGTTTCGGAGCGGCGCCAGTGGTGTGCTCGGTGCTGGTCGAAGGGCTCGTGCTGGCGCTGGCGGGTGGTCTGCTGGGTGCCGGTGTGGCCTGGATGATTTTCGATCAGTACACGGTTTCAACCTTGGGCGCGAATTTCAGCCAGGTGGTGTTTGCTTTCCGGGTGACCGGCCCACTGGTCTTCGATGCACTCGCCCTGGCTCTGGCAATCGGCTTTCTGGGCGCACTGTGGCCGGCGCTCGCCGCCGCCCGCATGCCCATCCCGCAGGGTTTGCGCACCCGATAGATGGTATCTTTTGCGTCCTCGCCGTCATTCCGGAACACCATGACCGCCCCCGATACAGCCTCGACGCCAGCGTCATCACCGCCTTGGGCCGCGCTTGCGGCCGCCCCTGCCTTCCGTGATCTGCATGCACGTAAATCCCGCTTCCTGTGGAGCCTGCTCGCCTTCTCGGTGCTGTACTACTTCCTGCTGCCGACAGGCGCGGCATGGTTTGGTGACTGGTATGCGGTGAAGATCCTGGGGCCCGTGAATGCCGGACTGCTGTTTGCTCTGTCGCAGTTTCTGGTCGCCTGGGGCATCGCCTGGTGGTACGCGCGCCGGGCAGATGAATTCGATCGCATCGCCGGCACACTGGCGAGCGACCTTGCAGTGGAAACCGCCGACACCAGAAACAGCTCCGTCTCATGAACGCTCGCACACGTACGCCGGCGATCCTGGCCCTGGTGTCGCTGGCCCCGGCAGCCTCGGCGCAAACGGTGGGAGAGGAGTGGCGCACGCTGACCTTCGGGGTCTTTGCGGCCATCATCGCGCTGACGATGTATGTGACGTGGCGGGCGGCGCGCAAGGTCAGGACCAGCGCCGATTTCTATGCCGCAGGGAGCGGCGTCTCCGGCCTCCAGAATGGCTGGGCCATCGCGGGCGATTATCTTTCTGCAGCGTCCTTCCTCGGCATTGCAGGACTCATTTCGCTCTACGGATACGATGGATTCATGTACTCCGTGGGCTGGCTGGTCGCCTACGTGACGGTGCTGCTGGTGATTGCAGAACCCTGCCGGAACATCGGCAAATACACCATGGGAGACATCCTGGCTTTCCGCAACAACCCGCGGGTGGTGCGGGCTGCCATGGCACTCTCGACCATCACGGTTTCCACCTTCTATCTCACGGCGCAGATGGTCGGCGGCGGCGTACTCGTCAAAACCCTCATCGGCCTCGACTACGAAGTGTCCGTCATCGCGGTAGGCGTGCTGATGCTGTCCTACGTCCTCTTTGGCGGCATGGTTGCCACGACCTATGTGCAAATCATCAAGGCCATTCTCCTCGTCCTCGCCTCGCTGGTGATGGTTGGCCTCGTCTGGTCGCAGTATGGTTTCGCCGGCCCGGCCTACTTCGAGCAGGTCGTGGGCAATCCCGGCATCCAGGCCCGTGTGGCAAGCCTGCTCGGCGAAGCCGGCGGCATGCTCACCCCTGCAGAACTCGGCCAGCGTTTCCTGGAGCCCGGGCTTTATCTCAAGAGTCCCATCGACCAGATCTCGCTGGGCATGGCGCTGGTGCTCGGCACCGCGGGCATGCCGCATATCCTGATGCGGTTCTTCACGGTACCCACGGCACAGGCTGCGCGGACCTCGGTAATCTGGGCGATGGCCATCATCGGTGGCTTTTATGTGCTCACGCTCTTTCTGGGCACCGGCGCCGCCATGATGGTGGGTCCTGATCGCATTCTCGCTGCAGACAAGGGCGGCAACATGGCCGCGCCGCTGCTTGCGCAATATCTCGGGGGCGGCCCGGATGCCCTGCTTGGCAACCTCATGCTGTCCTTTGTGGCGGCAGTCGCCTTCGCGACCATCGTTGCCGTGGTCGCGGGACTGGTGCTCGCTGCAGCCTCAGCCATGAGCCACGACATCTGGGTTGGCGTGATCAAGGGTGACCAGGCCACTGATGCCGAGGAGACCCGCGCGGCGCGCGTGTGCTCCCTGATCGTCGGCGCAATAGCCATTGCGATCGGAATCCTGGCCCAGGGCCAGAACGTGGCCCACCTGGTGGCACTGGCCTTCGCCGTGGCCGCTTCGGCCAACCTGCCTGTCATCCTGCTCACGCTGTACTGGCGCCGTTGCAATACCGCGGGCTGCATTGCAGGCCTCGTGGTGGGTACTGTTTCGGCGGTGGGCCTGCTGCTCGTTTCACCCAACATGAGCTACCCCTTGCAGCAGCGAGCTGCCCAGCAGGAAATCATCACCACCCAGGAAGCCCGCATCGCGAGCCTGGAAAAGGACATCACGCTGGAGGACGAGGCGCGTGCGCAGGCGCTCGCAGCTGCCCACGCTGCCAGTACCCAGGCCAAGGCGGAACTGAGCCGCCTGGGGACTGACACCACCAGCCTCGTCGGCCTTGAAGCCCCCTGGTTCCCGCTGCGCAACCCCGGTCTCATCTCGATACCCCTGGGTTTTCTCGCGGTTTTTCTGGGATCGCTGCTGTATCGCGACCCGCGCGCAGAGGCCAGGTGGCAGGAGTTGCACGTCCGGGCCAACACCGGTATCGGGCGTGCGGCCGCCAGCGCCCATTGAGCGGCCTCAAGGCATATACTTGGGCAGTCCGAGCCGGCAGATCCGGCTCCCCTGAGGCGCGCCGCCCGGCGAGCCTCGCCGAGACCAGGAAATAACGTGTCGAATACCACCCTCACCGATATCTG
>JBDLQR010000381.1:0-6120 GCA_039800485.1 Pseudomonadota bacterium | reverse complement strand
TGCTCGCTCCGGATACGAGCCGGCCACTGGGCCTGCGTGATCGCGCCATGCTGGAACTGCTGTACGCGACAGGACTCAGGGTTTCGGAACTCGTCAATCTCAGCTTGTCCCGGATCAGCCTCGCGCAGGGCGTCGTGCGGATCATCGGCAAAGGTGATCGGGAACGTCTGGTGCCACTTGGGGAGGAGGCCAACGGTTGGGTGGGCCGCTTCATGGAACAGGCACGACCGGCACTGTTGCATGGGGCGCATTCGGAGCATCTCTTTCCCACGCAGCGCGGTGCCGGCATGACGCGCCAGGCCTTCTGGCACCTCATCAAGCGTTATGCGCTCAAGGCAGGGATCAGCGCCACGCTCTCGCCGCACACCTTGCGCCATGCCTTTGCCACCCACCTGTTGAACCATGGTGCGGATCTGCGCGTGGTACAGATGCTGCTCGGGCACGCCGACATCTCGACCACCCAGATCTACACTCATGTCGCCCGCGAGCGTCTGAAGAAGCTCCACCAGCAACATCACCCGCGCGGCTGAACAGGGCACGGTGGCCGGGCCCGCCGCTCTGGCCTACAATCCGCGCACCATTCCCGCCGCTGCACGGAGCATCCCATGCCCAGACTGTTTCATCTCCTCATCGCGGGGTTGACCCTGCATGCCGGTCTTGCCCAGGCGGACCAGAAGCTGCAGGCCGAATTGGCCGCCAAGCTCGCCAAGGCGATTCCCGACGCCAAGGTCACGGCAGTCAATCCTTCGCCCATTCCCGGCCTGTACGAAGTCATGCTCGGGGCCAACGTTCTCTACATGACGGCCGATGGCCGTTACACCTTGCGTGGCGACATCTTCGACCTGAAGACCCGTTCCAACCTCACCGACAGTCGTCGGGCAGAGGCGCGCATCGCAGCCTTGGTGGCAGAAACGCCGAGGGCGATCGAGTTCGCGCCCGCGAATGGACGCGTGGAAAGCACGGTCTATGTCTTTACCGACATCGATTGCGGCTACTGCCGGAAATTGCATGCCGAGGTCCCCAAGCTGAATGCAGCGGGGATTGCCGTGCAGTACTTCGCCTTCCCGCGTGCGGGACTCAAGAGCGAAAGTTATGACAAGGCGGTCGCCGTCTGGTGTGCGAAGGATCCGCGCGCTGCGCTGACGGCTGCCAAGCAGGGCAAGAAGCCGGAACTCAGTAAATGCGACAACCCCGTTGCGGAGCAATTCGAGCTGGGGCAATCCGTTGGAGTGCAGGGCACGCCGGCGGTGTTCACGGAAGATGGCGAGGAAATCGGCGGTTACATCCCTGCACCAGAGCTCATCAAGATGCTGAAGCAGAACAAGCTGGTGCGCGAGGGCGGCTGAGCCCTGACGGATCAGCGGCGCAGGAGGGCGATGATGCGGGCGCCATCCCGCTCCAGATATTCAATCTTCACGGGCAGATTCCCGAGGCTCGGCGCGCACCAAAGGGTGGTGCGGCGTCCAGAGCCCTCACGGGCGTGAACCACGCGCAGCGCAGAAACTTCCCCGTCGGCAAGGCGGATTGATTCCGTTCCCTCCACGGACAAAGTGTAGTGCTTGACCTTGCCGTCATCAGCGACCCGGTAGGACAGACGGCGGGTTGCCTGGTCCAGGTCACGCATCAGTGCGAGCTGATAGGCGAGCTTGTCCAGAATCCCGCTCTCCAGCGGCGATTCGTGGGTTGCCCCCTTGTGGGATTGCACTATCCGGCCCTCCTCAGGCCGGAACTCCACCTTTGATTCCCGCCGCTTGCGGCCCGAGACCTTGGTCTCGAGGTAGTCTGCGGGCGACAGCCCTTTTGCATCGATGGCACCTGCACTCAGTTCTTCGGTCCAGGTCTTGCGAAGCAGGTTGACCAGTCCGGTGGATTCCAGACGCGACACGAAGCGGTACTGCCCCGGTGCGGGGTAGGAGAGTTCGCGCTTGAGCTGGCCCACCGCGACACCGCGCAGGCTCACCTCATAGGTGGAGACAAAGGGCTCCAGCAGTCCGGCCTCGGCCAGCAGGGGGAGGCACAGCAGGGCCGCCAGCCACGGCCGCATACACCACGACGCATTCCGAACATGGAGGGACCGGCGCATATGCTACGATTCGCCTCCACGCCGCCGCGCGACAAGTCCCTTCGAGACACGCCATCCGTCATTCGCAGCCACCGCCATGTCTCCTCCGTCCACTGACTGTCCGGGCATCATGCCACGGAACGCCTTTCCCGCCCCATGAAGCTCTCGGCACAGACACGCGCTGACATGCGTCCGGTCGTCGTCGTTGGCGATGTCATGCTCGACCGTTACTGGCGCGGCCAGACCGGCCGGATCTCGCCCGAGGCACCGGTGCCCATCGTGCGCGTCACGGGCTGTGATGAGCGCGTGGGCGGGGCCGCCAATGTGGCGGCCAATGCCGCTGCACTTGGCGCCGATGTGACGCTGATCGGGGTGGCGGGGACCGATGCCGATGCCGACAGGCTGGAGGCGCTTTGCCGGGAACATGGCCTCCATCCGTGTCTGCTGCGCGATCCGCGCATGCCCACCACGGTCAAGCTTCGGGTCATGGCACAGCATCAGCAACTCCTGCGGCTGGACTTCGAGGCGGCCCCGGAGGACTTGTCAGGCGCCCCGCCAGCGCTTGAGGCCACTCTGGCCGCCATGCTCGAGAGGCCCTCTGTGGTGGTGTTCTCCGACTATGCAAAAGGAGCACTCCGGGATGTGCAGACCCTGATTTCCAGCACGCGCGCGGCGGGCCATCTCGCCATCGTGGATCCCAAGGGCCGCGACTTCTCGCGCTACGCCGGCGCTGATCTGATCACGCCCAATCTCGCCGAATTCGAAGCCGTGGTTGGGCGCTGCGCAGCCGATGACGATATCGTCAGGCGGGCACGGGAACTCTGTGCCGGCTTGCAACTCGGCGCGGTGCTGGTGACGCGGGGCGAACACGGCATGAGCCTCATCCCCGCCGCGGGCGAACCTCTGCATCTGGAAACCCGCGCCAAGGATGTTTTCGATGTCACGGGGGCGGGGGATACCGTCTGCGCAGCCTTGGCCTGGGCACTCGCCAGCGGCGAGGCACTGGAGCGCGCTGTCGAGCTGGCCAATACCGCTGCGGGTCTCGCGGTGGCCAAGCTCGGCACTGCGGTCGTCTCGGCGCGGGAAATCGAAGAGTCCATGGGGCTGCGTTCGCACGCGGAGTCCGCCATTCTCGACAAGCAGACGCTGCATGCCGCGATCCGCGACGCGCGACGCAAGGGGCTGCGTATCGTGATGACCAATGGGTGTTTCGACATCCTCCACGTCGGACATGTTCGCTATCTCGAAGAAGCCGCCGCCCTCGGGGATCGTCTGTTGGTAGCCGTGAACAGCGATGCCTCGGTCAAACGCCTGAAGGGTGCCTCGCGCCCGCTCAATTCCTTGCAGGATCGCATGGAGGTCCTCCAGCGTCTGTCCGCGGTTGACTGGGTGATCCCCTTTGATACCGATACGCCACGCGCGCTGATCGCCGAGGTCCTGCCGGATGTGTTGGTGAAGGGCGGGGATTACCGCGTGGAGGAAATTGCGGGCGCGGAGGAAGTTCTCGCTGCAGGAGGCCGTGTGCTCACCCTGACTTTCCATGAGGGACATTCCACCACCAGTCTCATCGAACGCGGCAGCAAGACGGGGGAGACGGACACGTGATCATCGTCACCGGGGGCGCAGGTTTCATCGGCAGCAATCTCGTTCATGCCCTGAATGCTGCCGGGCGCCGGGACATCCTCGTTGTGGACGACCTGGAAGACGGCCACAAATTTGCGAATCTTGCGTCCGCGCAGATCACCGATTACCAGGACAAGGCCGAGTTCCGGCAGCATCTCCAGCGCCAGTCGGCGTGGCTCAAGCAAGCCGAGGTGATCTACCACCTGGGGGCCTGTGCCACCACCACCGAGTGGGATGGCCGCTACATGCTGGACAACAACCACGCCTACTCCCGCGACGTCCTCGATGCCTGCGAATTCCACGGCGTGCCACTGGTGTATGCCTCGAGCGCGGCAGTTTACGGCGACAGCGCCGTGTGCCTCGAGTCGGAAGCCAACGAGCGCCCGTTGAATGTGTACGGATACTCCAAACTGGTGTTCGACCAGCATCTGCGGCAGCGCGCCGGCTCGCTACGCATCCCGGTCACGGGCCTGCGCTATTTCAATGTTTATGGTCCGCGCGAACAGCACAAGGGACGCATGGCGAGCGTGGTCTTCCATTTCGATCAGCAATTGCGCGCGTCCGGCAAAGTCCGTCTCTTTGAAGCATCCCACGGCATGGCAGCAGGCGAACAGTTGCGTGACTTCGTGCATGTGGATGATGTCGTGGCCATGACCTTGTGGGCGGGCACCGCCAGGACTTTTCGTGGCGTGCTGAATTGCGGCACCGGCGAGGCCGCGAGCTTCAACGCGGTAGCCCATGCCCTGATCGGGTGGCATGGTCGAGGCGAGATCGAATACATCCCGTTTCCGGATGATCTGCGCGCTGCCTACCAGGCGCATACCCGGGCGGACCTCTCCGCTGCACGTCGCGCTGGCTACGCGGGCAGCTTCCGCAAGGTCGAGCAAGGAATCAGGGAATATCTCGACTGGCTGCACAGGTGAGGACGCTCTATCGACTGCTCATTCTGCTGCTCTTGCCAGCGCTCGCCCTGCGGCTGTGGTGGAAGGGCCTGGGCAACAAAGGCTACCGTGAGCGGTGGCGCGAGCGCTTCGGGCACTACGCGCCCGAGCCGCCGGGCAGCAGGCTGAGATCTCCATTGTGGATACACGCCGTGTCGGTGGGAGAGGTGGCTGCTGCAGTCCCCCTGATCAAGGCCTTGCGCCAGGCCTTGCCCGAAGTCGATCTGCTGATCACGACCACTACACCGACCGGTCGGGACGCCGTGACCCGGCAGTTCGGCCAGGCCTTGCGGCATTTCTACTTTCCCTATGACGCGAGCTTCATCGTGTGCCGTTTTCTCGCGCATTTCCGGCCGCGCGCCCTCATCATTCTCGAAACCGAACTGTGGCCCAATCTGCTCGCCCACTGCGCCGCGCAGGGCATCCCCGCGTATCTGGTCAATGGCCGCCTCTCGATGAACTCGGCAAATCGCTACGCCCTGCTGCGGCCCTTGGTGGCACCGATGTTGAGTCAATTCGCGGGGATCGCCATGCAGACCCGGGAAGACGCCGACCGCCTGCGCGGGCTCGGGGCACCCCCTGCCCGGCTGCATGTGACCGGCAGCCTCAAATACGATGTCCATGTGCCCGCGAGCCTGTTCGAGGAAGCGGCCTCCCTGCGCCGCGATCTGGGTCCCGATCGGCCCGTCTGGATCGCTGCCAGCACGCGGGTGGGGGAGGAGGTTCAGGTGCTCGCGGCATTTGCCAGTGTGGCCAAGGCCTTGCCCCGCGCCCTGCTGGTGCTGGCGCCGCGCCACCCTGAACGCTTCGGTGGGGTTGAGGAACTCTGCCTCAAGGCCGGCCTGGGTGTGCACCGACGGACGGCAGGCCCCTTGGGGGAGCGGCGGGTCGAGGTCTTCCTGCTCGATACCATGGGCGAGCTGATGAAGTTCTATGCCGCAGCGGACGTCGCTTTCGTTGGCGGCAGTCTGCTGCCTTTCGGGGGCCAGAACATGCTGGAGCCCGCGGCCTTGGGGGTGCCGGTAGTCACCGGTCCCTCCCTCTACAACTTTGCCGCCATTGCCGAACGGCTCGCCGACGCAGGTGCATTGCGTGTCGCAGCCACTGCGGCAGAGGTTGCCACGTACGTCGTCGCCTGGCTCAGCGACAGCGAGCAACGCGATGCGGCCGGACGCGCGGGCAAGGCGAGCATTGCCGCGAATCGAGGCGCAACACAGCGGACTCTCGCCGTGCTCCAGCCTTTGTTTGATCGAACGGATGCATCCCGCGTCGCCTGACGGTAGGATTCGGCGATGTCAGTCACAGCATGCCCAGAAACCGGAGGAGTGCAGCCATGACCAACAACCGTTTCAAAGCAGGCACCGCCGCAGCCGTTTTGCTTGCCTGTTGCGGTTCCATCGTTCCCGACGCTCGTGCCCAGCAGGTATTTGCTTATCCCAATGCCGGCCAGTCACAGGAACAGCAGGGCAAGGACCGTTACGAGTGCCATCAGTG
>JBDLQR010000380.1:0-5765 GCA_039800485.1 Pseudomonadota bacterium | reverse complement strand
ATCCTGCTCCCGCCACTGTTCGGCGTCTTCGTCGATCTCACCCACCACTGGACCGGCGCCTGGTGCCTGCTGGCGGTAGGGCTCCTCATCGGAACCGCGCTCGTGCTGCCAGTGCGGGAATCCGTCACCGCGCCCTGACCACAGCAGGTAACTCTCAAAGCGTTGTCTGGGTGGCGAGCGACTCGGCAGCGAAATGGACCGCCGCGCGAATGCGCGGATAGGTGCCGCACCGACAGAGATTGGCCGAAAGGGCCTGATCTATCTCCTCATCTGACGGACGGGGCACACGGGCGAGCAAGGCACTCGCCGCCATGATCTGGCCCGGCTGACAGTAACCGCACTGCGCCACGTCGAGATGCAGCCACGCAGCCTTTACAGCCTCTACCACCCGCCCCTGCGCACCTTCGATGGTCGTGATCTGGCGCCCCGCAAGGCCTGCGGCCGGTGTCACACAGGCGCGGGCCGGCTGACCATCCACCTGGACCGTGCAGGCACCGCAGAGCCCCTTGCCACATCCGAACTTGGTCCCTGTGAGTTCCAGCTCATCGCGCAGCAACCAGAGCAAGGGTTGATCGGGCTCCAGTTCGAAAGCCTGTTCCCGTCCGTTGATATCCAGCGTGATCTTGTCCATGGGCTTCCTCTCAGGCCGAAAGAGTGAGGGGCAACGCGCGCAAGCGGGTGCCGGTCAGTGCGAACACCGCATTGGCAACTGCAGGGGCCACCGGCGGCAGACCCGGTTCCCCGATACCTCCCGGCGGCGCGGTGCTCTGCACGAGATGGGTTTCGATCTCCGGGCACTCCGCAAGGGAGAGCATCGGGTAGTCATCGAAGTTGCCTTGTTGCACCCGGCCGTTCTCGATGTCGATGCGCCCATCGAGTGCGGCACTCAGACCGTAGACCACCGCACTCTCCATCTGCTGGGCGATGAGGTTGGGATTGACCGGGATGCCGCAGTCCACAGCACACACCACGCGATGCACACGTATGCGCCCCCCCTCGGCGAGTGACACCTCCGCGACCTGGGCGACGAGCGTGCCGAAGGACTCATGCAGGGCAAGGCCGAGCGCACGCCCTGCCCCGCGCGCCTGCGGCCAGCCCGCACGCGCCGCGGCGAGTTCAAGGACTGCACGTTCACGCGGATGGTCGGCGAGAAGCTCCAGACGATAGGCCAATGGATCACGCCCCGCCGCGTGCGCGCATTCGTCGACGAAGCTTTCGACGAAGAAGGACTGGTGGGAATGGCCGACCGCACGCCAGAAACCGACGGGCACCGGCAAATCCACCGTCACATGCGCAACCCGCGCATGCGGAAACGCATAGGCTTGATCGAACGCACCTTCGGAAGTCGTCTTGTCCGGACCCATGCCGGGCATACCGAAGGTGCGGGCCAGAAAGTCGGGCACGATGGACTGGCTTGCCGAGGTATTGCGCCAGGCGGCAATTCGGCCCTTGTCATCAAGACCTGCGGTGAAGCGCGAGACACAGGCAGGGCGATAGAAGTCGTGCTGCACATCATCCTCGCGCGACCACAACAGTTGGACTGGCCGACCTGGGAATTGCCGGGCAATCGTCGCCGCCTGCGCGACAAAGTCGACCTCTGCCCGCCGTCCGAACCCGCCACCCAGCAAGGTCACGGACAACTCGACCTGCTCAGGCTCAAGACCCAGTGCCTCTGCCGCCACCGCGCGCGTCATGCCGGGCACCTGGGTCGGCGCCCAGACCGAGGCACGGTCACCGTGATATTCGACGGTGCAATTCATGGGTTCGAGCGTGGTGTGAGCAAGCCAGGGCACCGAATACTCAGCCGTCAGCTGGCGTGCACTCTGTTCAAACTCGGTGTCCGGGTCACCCTTGTGCCAGAACGTAAAACCGTCCTCCCCATCCAGCGCTTGTGCGAGCCTGGCCTTTGCCGCAGCACTCGAGAATGCCGCCATCGGCGCGTCCTCGCTCTCGAGTTCGATGAGTGCCAGGGCCTTGCGTGCCTGCCAGTAACGATCAGCCACCACTGCCACGCCGCCCGTGCCTCCGCCCAACGGCGGCACGGCGATCACGCCGCGCACGCCCGGCGCTGCAGCAGCCTTGCCGCCCTCGAAGCTGTGGACAGCGGCAGCGCGCACGGGGCAGAAACGAATGGCCGCATAGAGCATGCCCGGTCGCCGGATGTCGATGCCGAATTGCGCAGTGCCATCGAGTCTGGTCGAGGCGCCCTTGCGTGGCATCGGTTTGCCGATGTAGCGAAAGTCACTCGGCTCGCGCAGAGTCCAGCGCGTCGCCGGTGTGGGTGATGCGCCCAGCAATTGCACCGCCTTACCCAGCGACATCACAGGCTTGCCATCAACGAGGAAGCGGCCTGCCTCGAGTGTGAGTGCCCCGGGCGCCAGAGATTTTGCAGACGCCACGGCCTCAATCAGGGTCTCGCGCGTCACCGCGGCCGCCTCACGCAGCACCGGCCACAGGTCACGCACACTGGACGAGCCCCCCGTCATCATCAAGCCCAACTGTTGAGCCACGTGCCGCATGGTCCAACGAGCGCTGCGAGCCAACAGACCGTCATCGTCCGCGCGGAACGGCACACCCTCTGCCATGCCCGCGACATTTCCGTAGAGCCGGTCGATGGGCGCGTTCTCGAAACCGATGTTGTCCCAGCCGCAGTCGAGCTCTTCGATCACGAGCATCAACAGGCCTGTATGCACACCCTGCCCCATTTCCGAGTGCGCCATGGCCACGGTCACACGACCGTCCGGCCCCACCTTCACCCAACCATTGAGTGCGATCTGGCCATCGTCCAGTGAAAGGCTCGCATCACTGAGTTGTTGGCGTGCACTGTCGGCACAACCGACGAGGAAACCACCCGAGGCAAGCCCGGCGGCGATGAGGAAATGTCTTCTGTTCATGGCGGCGTCCGTTGCGGAAATCATGGGTACGATACAGGTCGCGAGTGGCAGTCGTTATACACGAGCACCGAAGGTCGGCACTTTCCGATTGCGCCATTTCCCGGAAGAGAGGACGGACTCAGCAATCGGGATCCTCAATCCCCTCGAGGGCGTCTGAGCAGCCCTCAGGCACTCCCCGGTGCCAATGCCTCCAGCGTCGCCCAATCCCAGCGCATGCCGCCGGCGCGATCGGGGCTGTAGTCATCTTCAGGATGAATCGGATAAAGACTGACGTGCGAGGCGCCTGCCTCGCGAAAACCCTGCAGCACGTTCTGCAGATGATCCGCATCGCCGCTGGGCGCGATGGCATCAATCAGGCGATCGCTGCCGCCGTTCGCGAGATCCTCAGCCGTGAAGCCGGCCGCGGTCCATGCCCGGTGATAGGCCGGCAACTGCAGGTAGAAACCCAGCGCCTGCCGCGCGATGGCGCGGGCCTTGGCACGGTCCGGCATCAGCACCGTGCGCACCACCACATGGAGCTCCTTGCCGGGCCCGAGCAAGGCACGCGCTTTGCGCACCACTTCTGCGGGTTGCAGATAGAGGAACAGGCCATCGGCTTCCTCAGCGGCCACCTGCATGAGTTTCGGGCCATGGCCGGCGATGACCAAGGGTGCGGGCGTGGCCGCTTGCACACCATCCACAGTCACCCGCTGCACCGCCTGTACATACTCACGCATCTTGCGCGCCGGCGCTTCAAAGCGATGCCCCCGGGGCTCGACGAGGACCGGATGCGATACGCCCAGTCCCACGATGAAACGTCCTCCCGACATCTCCTGCAGGGTATTGCGGGCCTGTGCCACGGCATGTGCGTCGCGTGCGTACACGTTGAGAATGCCGGGCCCGACCCGCAGACGTTCAGTGCGTCCCAACAGCATGCCGGAGGTCGCCACAGGCTCGCGCCCGAAGACCTCGGGGATCCACAGGATGTCGTAGCCCAGACGCTCCAGGCGTTGTGCATTGGCGATGAGGGCGGCGCCCTCCACTCCTTCGGTGAACTGCAGAAGACTCAGGGACGCAGGCATGCGGGATCTCCACTCAGGGTTTGACCGGGAACCCTAGCACAGGCGAACGGACACCGGTTCACAGTCTGTCCAGTGGCAGCTCGGTGCGGTCGATCACCTTGCGCAGCACGAAGCTCGAGTGCACGCCCGTGACGCCCGCGATGCGTGTCAGACGCCCGAGCAGAAATTCCTCGTAGTAGGTCATGTCAGGCAGAACCGCCTTGAGCAGGTAATCCGCCGACTGCCCAGTGACGATGCTGCATTCGATGACCTCGGGGAATTTCCTGACCTGCTGCTCGAAGTTGTCGAATCTTTCAGGCGTGTGGCGATCCATGCTGATGCTGATCATGGCCGTGATATTGAGCCCGAGCCGCGCCTGATCAAGCAGCGTGACATGGCGCTTGATGAGCCCGGAATCCTCCAGCCGCTTCACGCGGCGCGCACAGGGTGTGGGCGAGAGCCCGACTTTCTCGGCGAGTTCCAGATTGCTGATGCGCCCATTGCCCTGCATGAGGGTCAGGATGCGTTTGTCGATGCGATCAAGCCTGGAGGGGCGTTGACTGCTGGTGGCCATGGCGGCATCTCCCCGAGTGTCGTTTGTTCAGGAATGGAGTTTCTCACCATTTAAAGACGATTTCATGGTGATTAATCTCTATTCAGGGCTTTATGAGTGGTGTCTTTGCAGCTTTTCACCACGGCACCTTCCCTACAATACCTGCCATCGCCAGAGGGGCGCACGCCCCTCCCCCATTGCACCAGCACACAGACGAGGTACTCGCATGAACCGCTTCGACCCACGCAAATACCGGCCATTCACGCCTGTCGGCCTCAAGGACAGGACCTGGCCTGATCAGGTCATTACCCATGCACCGCGCTGGTGTTCGGTGGACCTCCGCGATGGCAACCAGGCGCTGATCGAGCCCATGAACGTCGCCCAGAAGCTGCAGATGTTCAAGCTGCTGGTAGCGGTCGGTTTCAAGGAGATAGAGGTCGGCTTTCCAGCCGCTTCCGCCCCGGATTTCGACTTCGTGCGCCACCTCATCGAGCATGACCTGATTCCGTCGGATGTGACCGTGCAGGTGCTGACCCAGGCACGACCCGAGCTCATCAAGCGCTCGTTTGAAGCACTCGCAGGGGCGCGGCGCGCGATCATGCATCTCTACAATTCGACTTCCACTGTCCAGCGCGAATTCGTGTTCGGACTCGACCGCGCTGGCATCACGGCCATCGCGACCGAAGGCGCCCGGATCGTGGCGGAAGAGGCGGCCCGCTATCCGCAGACCGAGTGGGTCTTCCAGTATTCCCCGGAGAGCTTCACCGGCACTGAAATCGATT
The DNA here is from genome assembly GCA_039800485.1 of Pseudomonadota bacterium. Classification (GTDB taxonomy): domain Bacteria; phylum Pseudomonadota; class Gammaproteobacteria; genus CAIKBL01. The sequence goes on along the minus strand of JBDLQR010000380.1, from coordinate 496 downwards.
ATGCGGTCGAGATCTGCGACGCGGTGGTCGAAGTCTGGAATCCCTCGCCCGCGCGGCCGTGCATCCTGAATCTGCCCGCCACCGTCGAAATGGCGACGCCCAATGTTTACGCCGACCAGATCGAATGGTTCTGTCGTCATATCAAGCGACGCGATTCGGTAGTCATCAGCCTGCACACCCACAACGACCGCGGCTGTGCCGTGGCCGCGGGCGAACTGGGCGTCATGGCCGGCGCCGACCGCGTGGAAGGCACTCTGCTCGGCAACGGCGAACGCACAGGCAACATGGACATCGTGACCATGGGCATGAACCTTTACAGCCAGGGCATCGATCCCATGCTCGATTTCTCGCGCATGGACGAGATCATCCGCTGTGTTCGGGAGTGCACCCAGCTCCCCGTGCATCCGCGTCACCCGTGGGCGGGAGAACTGGTCTTCACTGCCTTCTCCGGCAGCCATCAGGATGCGATCCGCAAATGCCTGGCCCAGCGGGATCC
>JBDLQR010000379.1:0-2572 GCA_039800485.1 Pseudomonadota bacterium | reverse complement strand
CCCGATGTTTGTCGATTCCCACTGTCATCTCAGCTTTCCTGAACTGCATGCCCAGATCGGGCACATTCGGCAGGCCATGGCCGAGGCCCAGGTGGACAGGGCCTTGTGCATCTGCACCACGCTCGAAGAGGCGCCACAGGTCATGGCGCTCGCCACCCAGTACGACAACTTCTGGGCCACGGTGGGAGTGCATCCCGACAACGAAGGTGTGAGTGAGCCTGAGGTGGAGGCGCTGGCGGTCCTTGCCCGGGCACCGCGGGTGGTGGCCGTGGGCGAAACAGGGCTGGACTACTACCGGCTGGGTGACAGGACGCTGGAGCAGATGGAGTGGCAGCGCCAGCGCTTTCGCGTGCACATACGTGCCGCTCGGCAGGCACAGCGTCCGCTGGTCATCCACACGAGAAGCGCCGCGCAGGACACCTTGCGGCTGTTGGTGGAGGAGGGCGCCCAGGCTGTGGGGGGCGTTTTTCATTGCTTCACCGAGTCGGCCGAAGTGGCCAGGGCGGGGCTGGACCTCGGGTTCTACATCTCGTTTTCGGGCATCCTCAGCTTCAAGAATGCACAGGATCTGCGTGACGTGGCGGCTTTCGTGCCGCTGGATCGTTGCCTCATCGAGACCGACAGCCCCTACCTGGCGCCGGTGCCCTTTCGGGGCAAGACCAATTCGCCCGCCTACGTCCCCTACGTCGCGCAGGCCCTGGCGCAGGCCAAGAGCTTGCCGGTGGAGGAGGTGGCATGGGCGACCAGCCGCAACTTCGAAGCATTGTTCTTGCGTCCCCCGGTGGAGCCCTTGTCCAATGCAACATTCGCAGTAAATGATGAGAACGTTGTTTAAGAGCGTCTTTCAACTCCTTGTGGCGTTGAGCTTTTCTTCCGCTCATGCTGGAGCATACGAAGACTTCTTCAAGGCCTTGGAACTGGACGATGGCCGCACGATCACCCAACTGCTCAGGCGCGGGTTCGATGTGAATTCGCCCAGCGAGTCTGGCCAGACACCTCTGTTTTTGGCCCTGAGAAATGGCACCCACCAGGCGGTTGCCGCGCTGCTCACGGCACCTGACCTGAAAGTGGACCAGGTCAACCAGGCGAACGAAACGGCCTTGATGATGGCCGCGCTGCGCGGTCATCTGGATTGGTGCAAGCGTCTCGTGGAGCGTGGTGCTGCCGTCAACCGTGAGGGCTGGACGCCGCTGCACTACGCGGCCACGGGCCCCAATCCGCAAGTGACCGCTTTTTTGCTGGAAAAGGGCGCCCAGGTGGATGCGCCGTCACCCAACGGCACCACGCCCTTGATGATGGCCGCCCGTTATGGGCACGAGGACTCGGTGCAGATTCTCCTGGTGGCCAAGGCCGATCCCCGATTGCGCAACCAGAAGGAGTTGAGTGCAGCAGACTTCGCCAAGGAGGCGGGGCGGGACGCCCTGGCCAGCCGTCTGGCCGCGCTCGGCCGCTGAGAGTCTGGTGAGCGGCACACCAGGGGCCGCACAGAAGTCGCTCTGGCGGCGAAGCTGCAGCTTTTTCGCGGCGTCCTCAGCTCTTGAGAAAGCGCAGTCTTGCGCAGACGGCGCACACAGATCATGGTCGCCCGTCTTCAGGATACGCACCATGATGTCTTCCCCAGGATTCAACCCCTTTGCAATGCTGACGGATCCGGTTTCCGTGCTGCAGGCGGTCCAGGCGTCGCCTTCGCTGTCCCGCTTGAGCGCACGTATCTTCCGGCCCTTGGAGCTTGCGGGGTCCTTTGCTGTCAGGGATGCAGAGCTGGCAGCCTTTGATGCTGCGGTGGAAGTCGAAGAGCTGGATGACGAATTGTCTGGGCAATGATGCGCGGCCGCTTCACGGGGGAACAGGCCCTCGGCTGTGCGTCGTTTTTGCCCGCTCTCCCTCATGTTCCATTAATCGCTACGATGTATATTATGTCAACTTAAATTGGTGCCTCAAGCGTCCCATAAGTCCTCGCCGTTACACTCGCGCTATCGGGCTTGGCTGGTTTGCTGAATCCGTGCAGCTTCTAGATCCCGCCACCTGTGCGCGGACCTTGGGGCCGCCCTTCCGACCGGGCCCTGCAGCGGTCGACCCCGCGCCTCTGAATCAGGCGCTTTCCCCTTATCCGCCGATCACGTCCACGGAGTGGCCTGCGGAGAACTGCTGAAGCAATGGCAAAAGAAGAACTGATTGAAATGCGCGGCAAGGTGGACGAAGTGCTGCCTGACTCGCGTTACCGCGTGACGCTGGACAACGGACACCAGATGGTGGCGTACACCTCGGGCAAGATGCGCAAGAACCACATCCGCATTCTGGCGGGTGACAACGTGTCGCTGGAACTGTCTCCCTACGACCTCACCAAAGGCAGGATCACGTTCCGCCACCTGGAGTCGCGCCCCAGCGGCCCGCCGCAGTCCGCACCGCGCCGCCCCAGCCGCTGAAGGTGCTTGCACTCTTGGGTTCATCTCTCTCGCAATGAACCAAGAAAAAGCCCCGCGTCGTGCGGGGCTCTGGGTGCCTTCGAAGCCCGCTGAGCTGGTTCGAAGGTCTTGTAACTGGCGGAGTCGGAGGGATTCGAACCCTCGAT
>JBDLQR010000378.1:0-5824 GCA_039800485.1 Pseudomonadota bacterium | reverse complement strand
GCAGCATTTTGCCGCCCCAGCCAGAGTCCGGCGGCTCCGGCCACGGCAGCGATTGCGGCTGTCAGTACCCAGGTGGCGGCTGTCCTCATGGGCGTTCACCCTCATTGAAGCGGCCCAGCAGGGATCTGAATGCTGCTGGGTCGAGATACCCGATGAGGCGATGTTGCCGCTGTTCCAGCCCCGCGGCATTGAACAGCAGCACGGCCGGCGGGCCGTGAAGTTCGAACCGGGCCAGCAAGGCTTGGTCGGCCGCGTCTCCGGAGGTGACGTCAGCGCGCAAGAGTCGGAATCCGGCCAGCGCCGCCTGTACCGAAGGGTCTGCAAAGGTATTGCGCTCGAGGCGTTTGCACTCGATGCACCAGTCAGCATAGAAATCGAGCAGCACTGGCTGATTGGCGGCTTTTGCTGCAGCAAGGGCCGCAGCAAAACCCTCCTCGCCCCTGACCGGCAAGAACGCCTCCAGTGGGGTTTCAGCGTGGGCGAGCCGGCCTGCAGCAAGCGGCCCCAGTGGCTTCAGTGGGTCCTGCGCACCCGCAGCAGCCCCCACCAGCAGCACCACCCCGTAGCAGAGGAGTGCAAGGCCGAGACCCTTCCAGAATCGTTGCCAGCCGGTCGCCGTTTCGCGCAAAGGCTCCAGCGCGCCAAGGTAGATGGCGGCTGCGATAGCCAGCACGGCCCAGAGCGCGAGAGCCGCGGGGGCAGGAATCAGGCGCTCCAGGAACCAGACCGCAAGGGCCAGAAAGACGACCCCGAAACCCTGTTTCACGGCTTCCATCCACGGCCCTGTGCGCGGCAGTAGCCGCCCGGCGGAGGCGCCCAGCACCAACAGGGGGGCTCCCATGCCGAGGCCCAGGGCGAACAGCGCGAGCCCTCCGGTCACCGGACTCCCCTGATGGCTGAGGTAAAGCAGGGCTGCCGCCAAAGGTGGCGCCACGCAGGGTCCCACGATGACGGCGGACAAGACGCCCATCGCGGCGACACCGAGGAGACTGCCACCGCGCTGGCGCCGGCTGGTGGCCTCGAGCCGGGTCTGAATGAAGGCGGGGACCTGGAGATGGAAGAACCCGAACATCGAAAGGGCCAGCAACACGAACAACACACTGAAGCCGACGAGTATCGCCGGATGCTGGAAGCTCGCCTGCAGATTGCGGCCGAACATGCCGGCGATGAGCCCCACCAGCGCATAGGTGCCGGCCATGGCGAGCACGTACACCAGAGACAGACTGAAACTGCGCGCGCCCGACAGGGGGCGCTCCTGGCCGACGATGATCCCGGTGAGAATCGGCACCATGGGAAAGACGCAAGGTGTGAGCGCGAGCGCGAGGCCTGCCAGCAGGAACCACAGCACAGTGGCACCAAGCGATCGACTGGCGAGTTCCTGGGCGATGCGATCGGTTTCGCCGAGGGGCATCGCTGCGCGGCTCGGCTGCTTCGGAGCAACGCCTTCCTCTATCGCTGCTGCGGAGGGCTGAGGCGCCACCGGCGCGCCGGCCACGCCAGCCAGTGCAATCTCCTTGCGGATGGGCGGATAACAGATTCCGTCCTCCGCGCACCCTTGGTAACTGACCCTGAGCCTCGCCTCGGCGGCGAGGTCGGTTCGGGTCACTGTCACTGGCACCGAGAGAGCATCCCGGTAGATCTCCACCCGGCCGAACTCGGGATCGTCCTTGGGTTCACTCACCGGGAGCTGCAGGGGGCCGACCTCGAGACCGGGAGCAAGCGCCTCCACCTGCAGCTTGTCGCGGTAGAGGTAGTAGTCCGTTGCGATTTCGAACTGCAGCATGAGGCCCTCGGGGGTCTCTTCATGCAAAAAGCGGAAGGCCTCGTCAGGAGGCAGGAACTGGCGGGCAGACGGACCACCTCCCAGACTGTCGAGTCCATCCAGCAGGCCCGCAGCGCCGGCCGGCGCCAGCAAAGACCACAGGACCAGCCAGAGGCTCAGCGTACTGCGGCGGATAACCACGCGAGATACTCCTGATGACCGAGGGCGACCGGCAAGGCCACCAGCTCCGGAACTGTGTACGGGTGGCCGGTGCGCACGGCTGCCTCGAGCGCGGGGAAGGCGTCCACTGTCGTCTTGATGATGAGCAGCACTTCCGGTTCTTCCTGTATTTCGTCCTGCCAGCGGTAGATGGACCGCAGACCGGGCAGCACGTTCACACAGGCGGCAACCCGGTCCTCGACCAAGGTGCGGGCGAGGCGCCCGGCCACGGCCTCATCCGGACAGGTGCACAGGCAGACGAGGGCGTTGGACATGCGTGCGCTTCCGCGAGCGGGTGTCCGATTGTATGTCGTCACCCGTCGCGCCAGATAGCCTCGGTGACTTGCCCAAAACCGGTCAGAGCGCGGCGAGCAGGGCCGCTGCACGGAGCAGGGTGTCATCCTCCTTGCAGAAACAGAAGCGCACGGAACGTTCGCCGGGATCCTCTGCGTGGAAGACCGAGGTGGGGATGGCGGCCACGCCCTTTTCACAGGTCAGCCAGCGCGCGAACTCCTGGTCGGGCAGATCGCTGATAGCACTGTAGTCCACCATCTGGAAAAAGGTCCCGGCCGAGGGCTTGAGACGGAACCTGGAGCCCGCAAGCGACGCCACGAAAAGATCCCGCTTGTGCTGGTAGAAACCGGGCAATCCCGCCAGGTGCTCCGGGTGCGAGCGCATGAAGTCTGCCAGCGCCCACTGGAGGGGTGTGATGCCGACGAAGGTCACGAACTGGTGCACCCGTCGCAGTTCGCGGGTCAGCACTTCCGGCGCCACGCAGTAGCCGGTCTTCCAGCCAGTGACGTGATAGGTCTTGCCGAACGAGAAGACCGCAAACGCGCGTGCCGCCAACGCCGGATAACGCAGCACGCTTTCATGGCGCGCCCCGTCGAAGACCAGATGCTCATAGACCTCGTCAGAGCAGACGATGAGGTCGTGCTGCACGGCCAGTCGCTCGAGTTCGCGCATGTCGTCGGCCGACATCACCATGCCCGTCGGGTTGTGCGGCGTATTGACCATGATCATCCGCGTACGGGGCGAGATCGCGGAGGCGACCCGCTGCCAGTCGATGCGGTAGTCAGGGGCCGCCAGCGACAGACGCACCGCCCGCGCCCCGCACAGGGTAACGGCCGGCTCGTAGCAGTCGTAAGCAGGGTCGAACATGATCACTTCATCACCCGGCCTGCACACAGCCGTCACTGCACAGAAGATGGCTTCGGTGGCGCCAGGCGTAACGGTGACTTCCGTCTCCGGCGACACGCGTGCCGCATAGAAAGCGGCCACCTTCTCACTGATCGCCTCACGCAGCGGCAGGATTCCGGCCATCGGGGGGTACTGGTTGTGACCCGCGTCGAGGTGATGCTTCACTCGATCCTTGAGCGCTTCCGGCCCATCGTAATCCGGGAAGCCCTGGGAGAGATTGATGGCACCGTGCTCGGCCGCGAGCGCGGACATGACGGTGAAGATGGTCGTCCCGACGTGCGGGAGCTTGCTGTTAATATTGAGGGTCATGGACGCATTATCGTGAATGTGAAGCACGTCCCACAGTCCCCACTGAGCACTGCGGGGTCCTTGCCGTGATGATTCCCCGCGCCAGCCTCGAGGGTTTGCCTGCCGCGCTGACCGAAGAGGCACAGCGCTGCATCGCAGCCCTCGCCTCTGGGCTCGGGGCTTCGGGACTCGAGTACACGCTGGACGAGAGCCTGCTCGGTCGGCTTTTCGTCGCCAGTCCCTTCATCGCCGAACATGCGCTGCGCGACCCGGACGGCTTCCGGGCGCTGATTCAGCCGGCGTCCTTGCGCGAGGATTTTGACCCACAGGCCTTCGGGGCCCGGCTGGCGATCGAACTGGCTGCTGCCGGCGATGAATCTGCATTCCGGCGCATCTTGCGCCGCGAACGCAATACCCAGCTGGTGCGCATGGCCTGCCGGGACCTTCTGGGCCTGGCCGAGCTCACGACAGTGCTGGCAGAAATTTCCGACCTTGCGGATGCGCTCCTCAAGGGCACCCTCGCGTGGTTGCGCGCGCCGATGATCGAGCGCTACGGCACCCCAGTCGACGAGCAGGGCGAGACCGTGGACTTCCTCGTGCTCGCCATGGGCAAACTCGGCGGCCGCGAGCTCAATTTTTCGTCCGACATAGACCTCATCTTCCTGTTTCGCGCCCAGGGTGAAACCCGCGGCGGCACCCGTGTCATTGCCAACCAGGAATTCTTCGACCGTCTCGGCAAGAAACTCATCGCCGCCCTCAATGACGTGACGGCTGATGGCTTCGTCTACCGCGTGGACATGCGCCTGCGTCCTTTTGGCGAGAGCGGCGCGCTCACCACGAGCTTCAGCGGGCTGGAACATTATTACAGCGTCCACGGCCGCGATTGGGAGCGCTACGCACTGATCAAGGGTCGCGTCATCAACGGTGATGCGCGGGATGTACAGCAGCTGGAAGCGATCACGCGACCCTTCGTATTCAGGCGTTATCTCGACTTTGGTGCACTGGAGGCCGTGCGCGAGATGAAGGCGCTGATCAACGCCGAAGTGGCACGCTACGGCATGGAGCATGATGTGAAGCGCGGCGCAGGCGGAATTCGCGAAGTGGAATTCATCGGCCAGATGTTCCAGCTGATCCGCGGCGGACGGGAGCCGAGGCTGCGCCAGCGGGGCATCGTGGCGGTGCTGGAAGTCTGCGCAGAGCTCGACCTCATCCCGGCGACGGAAGTGGCGGGGCTGGTGGAGGCCTATCGTTTCCTGCGGATCACCGAGCACCGCCTGCAGCAGGTACGGGATGAGCAGACCCAGGCGCTGCCGGAAAGCGCCGAGGAGCGCGCGCGCATCGCCTTTTCCGCGGGTTTTGCCGACTGGCCGGAGTTTCTCGCGGCCTTGGAGACCCAGCGGGCACGTGTCCGTCACAGCTTTGCGGCCTTGCTGAACCCGACCGAAGAGGAGGCACCCGTTGAAACGGGCTCCGCGCTCCTGTGGCGCGATGGTCTGGACCCGGATCGAACCCAGGATATCCTCGCCGCGGCCGGCTTCGAGGATCTCGCGCGCACTGCAGCGGTTCTGGCACAGCTCAAGGATCCCCGGTTTCTGGGGCGACTGAGCCAGGAGGCCCGGGTACGTCTCGATCGCCTGATGCCGGCGATGGTCGCGGCATGTGCCGGGCGCGAGGCCGCTACTGAAACCCTCTCACGGCTTGCCGAACTGGTGCACGCGGTGGCCCGGCGTTCGGTCTACCTCGCGCTGCTTGCCGACAATCCGGGGGCCCTCAAGCGGCTGGTGGCACTGTGTGGTGCGAGTCTCTGGATTGCGCGCGAGCTCACCAACAGCCCTATATTGCTCGACGAACTGCTGGACAGCCGCAACCTGTTCTCGCCACCCGCCCGCCGGGTACTGGAACGACAGCTGGACGAGATGCTCGCCAACGCCCGTGCCGAAGGCCTGGAACACGTGATGGAGACCCTGCGGGTATTCAAGCACCAGCAGGTCCTCCGGGTGGCGGCGAGCGACCTGATGGTGAGTTTCCCGATTGCGGAAGTGAGCAATCATCTCACCTGGATCGCAGAGGTCCTGATTGACCGCACGCGTGCCATTGCCTGGCAGGCCTTGGCCGAAAAACACGGCTGCCCTGTCGTCACCCGCCGCGGGGAAGCCTGCGAGGCAGGGTTTGCCATCATCGCCTACGGCAAGCTGGGGGGCTTGGAACTCGGCTACGGGTCGGATCTGGACCTGGTGTTCGTGCACGACACGCTGGAAGCCCAGAGCCAGACGAACGGTGGGCGCCCCATCGCGAATGATGTGTTCTTCACGCGACTGGTTCAGCGCATCATCCACCTGCTGGCCACCCGCACGC
>JBDLQR010000377.1:0-4600 GCA_039800485.1 Pseudomonadota bacterium | reverse complement strand
GTCAGGATGTGACGCTTGTGCGACTGGCGTCGCTTGAAGCGGCCACTCCCTGTCTTGGCGAAGCGCTTGGCGGCCCCGCGGTTGGTTCTGAGCTTCGGCATATCAATCCAATCTTGGAATCTTCAATTCGTCTTCAGTGTTTCTTGGGCGCCACCAGCATGACCATCTGGCGCCCTTCGAGTTTGGGATGCTGCTCAACGATGGCGAGCCCCGCCAGATCGGCCTCTACACGTTGCAGCATCCTGGCGCCGAGATCCTGGTGCGCCATCTCGCGACCACGGAAGCGGAGCGTAATCTTGACCTTGTCGCCTTCTTCGATGAACCGTTTGACGTTACGCATCTTGATGTCGTAATCACCATCGTCGGTGCCCGGTCGGAGTTTGATTTCCTTGACCTGGATCTGCTTCTGCTTGCGCTTGGCAGCGTGCTTCTTCTTGTTGACCTCGAACAGGAACTTGCCGAAGTCCATGACCCTGCAGACCGGCGGGTCGGCGGTGGGGACGATCTCCACCAGGTCGAGTTCATTCTCCCTTGCCTGACGGTGTGCCTCCGTGATGGGTACGACACCTACGTTCTGGCCATCCGCCGCGATGAGACGCACCAGAGGAGCGGAAATCTCCTCGTTGACGCGGTTCTTCTTTTCAGAAACGATAACCCGGTCCTCCTGTTTTCAGCGCCTGGACACGTCTGCTGAAAGATGCGCTGAGAACTCGGCCAAGGTCATTGTTCCAAGATCTTCCCCGCGCCGTGTCCGCACGGCCACTGTCTTATGCTCGACCTCCCGCTCTCCAATTACCAGGAGATAGGGGATCCTCTGCAAGGTTTGCTCGCGAATCTTAAGCCCGATCTTCTCGTTTCTCAAGTCCGGGATAGCCCGGAATCCTTGATTTTCCAAGGTTTCTGAAACCTCCCGGGCATAGTCCGCAAAGCGCTCGGTGATGCTCAGGGCGGCTACCTGCACCGGCGCGAGCCAGGTGGGCAGCAAGCCGGCGTGGTGCTCGATGAGGATCCCGATGAAGCGTTCGAGCGAACCCAGGATGGCCCGGTGGAGCATCACCGGGGCATGGCGGCTGTTGTCCTCGGCAACGTATTCCGCGTCCAGGCGGGTGGGCAGGGCAAAATCGAGCTGGATGGTCCCACACTGCCAGACCCGACCGATCGAATCGCGGAGCGAGAATTCAATCTTCGGGCCGTAGAACGCGCCCTCCCCCGGCTGGAGATCCCAAGCCAGACCCTTGCTGTCCAGTGCGAGGCGCAGGGCCTCCTCGGCCTTGTCCCAGGTCGCATCGTCCCCTACGCGCTTTGCTGGCCGGGTGGAGAGCTTGATCTGGAGATCCTCGAAGCCGAAGTCATGGTAGACCGCAAGGAGGAGGTCGATGAAGCCGGCCACCTCGGCCTGGATCTGGCTTTCAGTGCAGAAGATATGCGCATCGTCCTGGGTGAAAGCCCGCACACGCATGAGCCCGTGCAACGCCCCGGAGGGTTCATTGCGATGGCACGACCCGAACTCGGCGAGGCGCAAGGGAAGGTCGCGGTAGCTTTTCAGGCCCTGATTGAAAATCTGCACGTGACCCGGGCAGTTCATGGGCTTGACCGCGAACTCCCGCTCCTCGGAATCGGTGACGAACATGTTCTCGCGGAAGTTTTCCCAGTGCCCGGACCGCTTCCACAGTGACGCGTCGAGAATCTGCGGGCACTTCACCTCGCGATAGCCATGCTTGCGCAACACGCCACGCATGTACTGCTCGATCTGCTGCCAGAGGGTCCAGCCGCGCTCGTGCCAGAACGCCATGCCGGGAGCTTCTTCCTGGAAATGGAAGAAATCGAGTTGCCGCCCGATGCGCCGATGATCGCGTTTCTCTGCTTCTTCCAGACGCTTGAGGTAGGCCTCCAGCGCCTTGCTGTCGGCCCAGGCCGTGCCGTAGATGCGCTGGAGCATTTCGTTGCGCGAATCGCCCCGCCAGTAGGCACCGGCCACCTTGGTCAATTTGAAGGCCTTGAGCTTGCCGGTATCGGGCACGTGGGGGCCGCGGCACAGATCCGTGAATTCACCCTGGATGTAGAGCGAGAGGGTCTCGGTCTCCGGAATGCTGCGGATGATCTCCGCCTTGTAGTGTTCGCCCTGACCTTCGAAGAATCGGACGGCCTCGTCACGTGACAACTCGGCGCGACTGACGGGGATTTCCGCCTTGGCGAGCTCGGCCATACGGGCCTCGATGGCCGCGATGTCCTCGGGTGTGAACGGTCGCTCATAGGCAAAGTCGTAATAGAAGCCGTCTTCGATCACCGGGCCAATCGTGACCTGGGCCGAGGGAAACAGGGCCTTCACAGCCTGTGCCAGAAGATGCGCCGTGCTGTGCCGGATGACCTCCAGCCCTTCCGGCTGGGTTCCGGTGATGATGCTCAGGTGGGCGTCAGCGGCAATGCAATGACTGGTGTCCACCACCCGGCCGTCAACCGCCCCGGCCAGGGCCGCCTTGGCGAGTCCCGGGCCGATGGCGCGTGCCACTTCAGCCACGGTCACCGGGTTTTCAAACGAACGCGTGGAACCATCAGGCAGGGTGATGACAGGCATGTACTTATCCTCGGTGACCTTTACGAGCGGTCGTTTAGCCGATACTCGCGGGGAATTGGCTGTCGGCTCTGAGGCGCCCGAAACACTCGGGCCACCGCCGGCAGGGTGCGGATGATCAGGGAAAGAGCCCTCCGGAATCAAGCCGCCGCCGCCCGGGCTGCGCCCCGCTGAAGACAGCGGCGGGTGATTCGGCCTGTGCTCAACCCTCGGGCACGTAGGCGTTGACCTGGATCTCCACCACTTGCCCCGGGAAGGTAAGTGCTGCCACCCCCACTCCCGTCCAGGCCGGCGCTGGCTGGCTGCGCAGGATGTAGCGATCCTTGATTTCGCAGAACAGGGCGAGCTGGCTCTGGATGTCCACGTGGTAGGTCATCAGGGAATAGACGTGCTCGAAGCCGGCTCCGGCCTCAGCAAGCACGGTGCGCACGTTTTCCCAGGCCTGCACAATCTGGGCCTCGAGACCCTGGATGACGTTGAACTCCGCGTCCCTTCCCACCTGACCCGCGCAGGTTATCCAGGGCCCGATGCGCACAGCGGGAGCGTAGTGAAAACGGTCGTGGATGTTCTGCATGGTCGGCGGGACGATCGTTTGGCGGTGCATGTTGACTCCTGATGGCAAAGGCGGGTCCGGCGTTCACTCTACACCCGCCGCTCCGGTTGGTGCGCCGCACGCAGGATTCCTCCCACATCACGCAGAGAATCTCCGCCAAGACCGCCTGCGCACCCGGTTTGCAGACCTGATCGGCAGCCGCTAGGCTCGGTGGACACCCTAGCGCGACATCGTCCAAGGAGCGTCAACATGCCAGTGTCCCAGCCGGAATTTCATCGCGTTCTGATCATCGGTGCCGGTGGCGGCGCCCTTTGCATGGGTATCAGCCTGCGCAAGGCCGGCATTGATGACTTCGTCATGCTGGAAAAATCGCACGGCCTGGGCGGGACCTGGTGGCACAACCGATATCCCGGCGCGGAGTGCGATGTGCAGTCGCATCTCTACTCGTACTCCTTCGAACCCAAGCTCGACTGGACACGCCCCTTTGCCGGCCAGGCGGAAATCCTCGAGTACTTCAACCATTGCGCGGACAAGTACGACGTCCGCCGGCATATCCGTTTCAACACCAAGGTCACCGCCTTGACCTGGCTGGAAGACAAGGGCCGCTGGCGGGTTGAAACAGAGCAGGGCGACACGCTTGAGGCGCAGGTGGTGGTGAGCGCGCTCGGCATGTTCAACGAACTCGTGTGGCCGGACATCGAGGGCCTCGAAGACTTCCGCGGCACCGCCTTCCACTCCGCCCGTTGGGATCATTCACATGATCTGAACGGGCGGCGGGTCGGGGTGATTGGCATCGCAGCGAGTGCGATCCAGTTCGTACCCGAAATCGCACCGAAGTGCGGCAGCCTGCACCTTTACCAGCGAACTGCAAACTGGGTCGTCCCCAAGGGCAATGAACCCTACACGGCGGAGCAGCTTGCGCATTTCCGCGCACATCCTGAGGAGGTCGCCAGGAGCCGCGCCGAGACCTATCGCGTCTGGAACAGTCTTGCCACCTTCACGGACAAGGCCGAGATGGCGCGCATCGAAACCGCTGGCCTGCGACAGCTGGAGGTGGTGAAGGATCCGGAGGTCCGTCGCAAGTTGACACCCGATCATCCCTTCGGCTGCCGGCGTCCGCTGTTTTCCGATGTCTACTACCCGGTCTTCAACCGCGACAACGTGGAACTCGTCACCGACCGTATCCTGCGCATCACTGCCAACGGGGTGGAGACCACAGCCGGGCACCGTGAGCTCGATACGCTCATTCTGTCCACCGGCTTCAAGACCACACAGTACCTGACCTCCATGGCGGTGAGAGGTCGGGGCGGCCGCAACATCAACGAAGCATGGATGGACGGTGCACAGGCCTATCTCGGAATCACCACGGCGGGCTTCCCCAACCTTTTCATGCTGTACGGGCCCAATACCAACCAAGGCTCGATCCTTTTCATGATCGAACAGCAGGTGGCCTACATCACACGCCAGGTCACGCG
>JBDLQR010000376.1:0-8269 GCA_039800485.1 Pseudomonadota bacterium | reverse complement strand
TGCTCGAGCCCTGCGTAGGCGATACCCGCCTGTTCATCACCCCGGGTTTCCGCTTCCGCGTGGTGGACGCCCTGCTGACCAATTTCCACCTTCCTGAATCGACGCTGCTGATGCTGGTGAGTGCCTTTGCAGGACACGCGCAGGTGATGGCGGCCTACCGCCACGCGGTGGCAAGCCGATACCGCTTTTTCTCTTACGGGGACGCCATGTGGGTGACGCCATGAATTTCAAGCTGGAGGCCACCGACGGGCGCGCGCGGGCGGGTCGCCTGGAATTTCCACGCGGCGTGATCGAAACCCCGATCTTCATGCCGGTGGGCACCTATGGCACGGTCAAGGCGATGACGCCGCAGGAGTTGGACGGATTAGGCGCGCAGATCATCCTCGGCAACACCTATCACCTCATGCTGCGGCCGGGCACCGCCATTCTGGAAGCGCATGGGGGACTGCACGGCTTCATGCAGTGGTCCAGACCTATCCTCACCGATTCCGGTGGTTTCCAGGTCTTCAGTCTGGGCGACCTGCGCAAGATTACGGAGGAGGGTGTGATCTTCCGCTCGCCGATCAACGGCGACCGGGTTTTCCTGTCCCCCGAGCGCTCCATGGAGGTACAGCGCGCCATCGGTTCCGACATCGTGATGGTGTTCGACGAATGCACACCGTATCCGGCCAGCGAAGCGGCAGTCCGTGCCTCCATGGAACTCTCGATGCGCTGGGCTGCCCGCAGCAAGCAGGCGCACGGCGACAGCCCCGCAGCCCTGTTCGGTATCGTGCAGGGTGGCGTGCATCCCGCGTTGCGCGAGGCGTCAGCCCAGGCACTGGTGGAGCTCGGTTTCGCGGGCTATGCGATCGGCGGACTTTCGGTGGGCGAACCCAAGGAGCATCTCTACGGGATCACGGCCTTCACCACCGGCCTGTTGCCCGCGGACCGGCCCCGTTACCTGATGGGCGTGGGCACCCCGGCGGATCTGCTGGAAGCGGTCAGTCAGGGCGTGGACATGTTCGACTGTGTGATGCCAACGCGAAACGCGCGCAATGGCTACCTCTTCACCTCGCGCGGGGTGGTCAAGATCCGAAACCAGCGGCACCGGGCGGATCTCTCGCCACTGGACCCTGATTGCAGCTGTGACACCTGTCGCCATTACTCCCGCGCCTATCTGTACCATCTGGACAAGCAGAACGAGATTCTGGGGGCCCGCCTCAACACCTTGCACAACCTGACCTATTACCTCGGGCTGATGCGCGGGATGAGGGCGGCCATCCGGGCAGGCGAGTTCACCGCCTACCGGCGCCAGGTCGAGGCGGGCTGGGCGGCGGGTGCGGAGGGGTGAGCTGGCCACGCGGGCTGTGCCATAATGCGGGCCGTTTTGCCCGGGGGTTAGCATGAATTTCCTGATTCCAGATGCCATGGCACAGGCCGCCGGGGGAGCCCAGCAGGGCGGCCTCATGGGTTTTCTGCCGCTCATCATCCTGTTCGTTGCATTCTATTTTTTCCTGATCCGACCCCAGATGAAGCGCCAGCGTGAGCATCAGAAGCTCGTGCAGGGTCTGCAGAAGGGCGATGAAGTGGTCACCACCGGTGGCATGCTCGGCCGGGTCAGTGAGCTCAACGAGGCATATCTGAAGGTTGAGGTGGCCAAAGGCGTGGAAGTGAAAATCCAGCGTGCCGCCGTCTCCACCGTGTTGCCCAAGGGCACCCTGAAGGAAATCTAGCCCCAGGCCGGTCGCAAGGATCGGCTACGGAAACCCGCAATGAATCAATACCCCCTCTGGCGTTACCTCCTGGTGCTCGTGGTACTCATCACGGGCATGCTCTATGCCGCGCCCAATCTCTACGGCCAGGATCCGTCCTTGCAGATTTCACCCCGGCGGTCCGCACCCATCGACGAATCCGTCGAGAAGTCGGTGACCGCAGCCCTGGAGGCCGCCAAGGTGCCGTGGCTCGCGGTGGAACGCACAGGCAAGCGCATTCTGATCCGGTTTCCCGATGATGCAGCCCGCGCGGCCGGCATGCCGGTGGTCAGCGAAAAGCTCGGCGCCAAGGATTATCTCGTGGCGCTCAACCTCGCGCCGGCCACACCAAAATGGCTGCGCGACCTGGGGGCCAAGCCCATGTACATGGGGCTGGACTTGCGCGGCGGTGTCCACTTCCTGATGCAGGTGGACACGGACGCCGTCCAACGGCAGCTCGAAGACCGTTTCGTTGCCGAGCTGCGTGCCGCCTTCCGCGAGGAAAAAATCCGTTTCCGCACTGTCTCGCGCGGTCCCTCGGGCGGGGTGCTGGTACGGTTCCTCAATGCACAGGCCCTGACTGCGGGCAGCGCCGTCCTGGATCGTGATTTCATCGATCTGGAAGCCAGCGAATCCGGTTCGCCGGAGGAGCACGCGCTGTTGCTGCAGCCGAAGCCGCTGTTCGTCTCCGAGACCCGCAAGACCGCCATCCGCCAGAACCTGACCACCCTGCGCAACCGCATCAACGAATTCGGCGTGGCCGAACCCGTGATCCAGCAACAGGGTGACTCGCGCATCGTGGTGCAATTGCCCGGCGTGGAAGATACGGCCGAAGCCAAGAAGCTTCTTGGCGCCACTGCCACGCTGGAGTTCCGTATGGTGGACGCGGATGGCGACCTCGACGCCGCCACAGCCGGCAGGGTGCCGCTCGGCTCCAAGCTCTACCAGCGGCGAGAAGGGGGCCCCATCCTGCTCGAGAAGCGTGTGATGCTGACCGGGGAGTCGATCATCGATGCCTCTTCCGGCATGGAGACCCAGTCCGGCACACCGGCGGTCTTCATCACGCTGGATGGCAAGGGCGCACGCCGTTTCAGCCGCGCCACGCGCGAGCAGATTGGCAAGCCCATGGCGGTGGTGTTCATCGAGCAACAGCAGGGCAAGCCGGTGGAGGAAGTGATCAACGTCGCCACCATTCGCGATGAATTGAACAAACGCTTCCAGATTACCGGCCTTGACAGTACCGATGAGGCCCGGACCCTGGCCTTGCTGCTCAGAGCGGGCGCCATGGCGGCCCCCATGGAGATTGTCGAGGAGCGCACGGTGGGCCCGAGCCTGGGTCAGGAGAACATCGATCGCGGCCTGCAGGCCTGCATCGTGGGCTTTGTGGCGGTGGTCATCTTCATGGCGCTGTACTACAAGGTCTTCGGCCTGATCGCCAACCTGGCCCTGCTGTCCAATGTGGTACTGCTGGTGGCCCTGCTCTCCATGCTGCAGGCCACGCTTACCCTGCCAGGTATCGCCGGCATCCTGCTGACGGTCGGCATGGCGGTGGACGCCAACGTCCTCATCAATGAACGCATCCGCGAGGAACTGCGTCTCGGCAAAACGCCGCAAGCGGCCATTCACGCCGGCTATGACCGGGCCTTCGACACCATTCTGGATTCCAACCTCACCACGCTCATCGCGGCGCTGGTGTTGTTCGGGTTTGGTTCGGGGCCGGTCAAGGGCTTTGCCATCACGCTGACGCTCGGCATCGCCACTTCCATGTTCACCGCGATCATCGGCACCCGTGCGGTGGTCAATCTGCTGTACGGCAAGCGACGCCTGCAGCGTCTGTGGGTCTGAGACCGCACAAGGAATCCTGACATGAGCCTCAAACCCCGAACCAATTTCAACTTCATGCGCTGGCGCATGGCGAGCATGGTGCTGTCCACGCTGGTCAACGTCGCCGCCATCGGGTCGCTGGCCTGGCAAGGCCTCAACCTCAGTATCGAGTTCACGGGTGGCACGGTGGTGGAACTCGAATACGAGGGGACAGCGGACCTCAAAGACATCCGCTCGCGCCTGAAGTCTTCAGACTTCGGCGGCGGCATCGTCCAGAACTTCGGTGGCCCGGACAGCGTGCTGCTGCGCTTGCCCCCCAGCGAGAATGTGTCCGAGCAGGAAGCTGCCAGCAAGGATGTGGGTGAACGCCTCACCGCTCTCTTGCCGGGCGCAGAAATCCGGCGAGTGGAATTCGTCGGGCCACAGGTGGGGGATGAACTGGCGGAGGATGCGATCATCGCCTCGCTGATTGCGCTCGGCGGGATCCTCATCTACGTGATGCTGCGCTTTACCGTGAAGTTCGCGGCCGGTGCGATTCTCGCCACTGTGCACGACATCATGGTGATTCTCGGTTTCTTCTCATTGACCCGGATGGAATTCGACCTGACGGCGCTCGCGGCCATCCTGGCCGTGATGGGCTATTCGCTCAATGACACCATCGTGGTGTTCGACCGCGTACGAGAAAATCTCCGCTCCATGCGCAAGGCCGAGCCGGTGGAAGTCATGAACTACTCGCTGAACCAGACTCTCTCCCGCACCATCAACACCAGCCTTGTGACGCTGTTGAGCGTGCTTGCTCTCTATTTCCTGGGCGGAGAACTGATTCACAGCTTCGCCACGGCGCTCATGATCGGCATCTTCGTCGGCACCTATTCCTCCATCTATGTCGCCGGCGCCGGGGTGCTCATGCTGGGCGTCACCCGTCAGGATTTGCTGCCCGTGCAGAAAGAGGGGGCGGAGCTCGATGCACGCCCCTGAAATGGCCCGTGCGTCCTGCCGGCGACGGGTCATGAACACATCGCGCGTGTGCTGACCATGAAGCCTCTGGTCATCGGAACCCCGGGTATGCCCAATGCCACGCGCCTCATGCTGCTGGGGTCTGGTGAACTCGGCAAGGAAGTCGCGCTGGAGGCGCAGCGCCTGGGTGTGGAAGTCATCGCGGTCGACCGCTACGCGCACGCCCCGGCCATGCAGGTCGCACACCGCGCTCATGTAATCAACATGCTCGACGGTGATGCCCTGGAAGCCGTGATCCGGCAGGAACGGCCCCATTTCATCCTGCCCGAGGTGGAGGCAATCGCCACTGCCAGACTGGTGGCACTGGAGCACGAATTCCGCGTGGCACCGACCGCGCGCGCCGCTCAACTCACCATGGATCGCGAAGGAATCCGCCGCCTCGCCGCGGAAGAACTCGCGCTCCCGACATCTCCCTACCGGTTTGCGGGGTCCGAAGCCGAATGCCTGGAAGCGGTGGCGGCCCTGGGCACGCCTTGCGTCATCAAGCCCGTGATGAGTTCATCAGGCAAGGGCCAGACGCTGGTCCGATCAGCCGCCGAGGCACCGGCGGCCTGGCAGGCGGCCGTGACCGGCGGACGCGCGGGGTCGACGCGGGTGATCGTCGAGGGCTTTATCGCGTTCGATTATGAAATCACGCTTCTGACAGTACGCCATGCTGGCGGCACCAGCTTCTGTGCGCCCATCGGGCATCTGCAGATCGATGGTGACTATCGGGAATCCTGGCAGCCTCAGGCCATGAGCGATCTCGCGCTCACCCGCAGCCAGGAGGTGGCGCACAAGATCACCGAGGCCTTGGGCGGGTATGGTCTTTTCGGGGTGGAGCTCTTCATCAAGGGCGATGAAGTGCTGTTCAGCGAAGTCTCGCCCCGTCCGCACGACACCGGCATGGTCACACTGATCTCTCAGGACCAGTCCGAGTTCGGCTTGCATGTGCGCGCCGTGTTGGGTCTGCCGATCCCCGGCATTCGCCAGCACGGGCCGGCCGCATCGGTGGCGATACTGGGTGAGGGCGAGGGACGCTCCATCAGCTATGCGGGTGCCGCGCAGGCGCTCGCGGAACCGGACACGGCGCTGCGCATCTTCGGCAAGCCCGAGGTTGCCGGCAAGCGGCGCCTGGCGGTTGCCCTTGCGCTCGGCGCCAGCACGGAGGAGGCGCGAGCCAAAGCCAGGCGTTGCGCACAGGCTCTGCAAATCGAGGTGGCGCCCTGAGCGCCCGTGGACGAACCACACAGGAGAACACACGATGCGAATGATGCACACGATGCTGAGAGTGACCGATCTGGACCGCGCACTGCATTTTTACTGCGACGTGCTGGGCATGAATCTCATACGCCGCAAGGATTATTCGGAAGGCCGCTTCACCCTGGCCTTCGTCGGGCTGGGTGACGAGAGCGACTCCACCGTGCTCGAACTGACCCACAACTGGGACACCGACAAGTACGACATGGGCACTGCCTATGGACACATCGCGATCGGCGTGCCCGACGTGTATGCCACCTGTGACCAGATCAAGGCGCGCGGCGGCAAGGTGGTGCGTGAAGCCGGGCCCATGAAGGGCGGGCGCACTGTCATCGCGTTCGTGGAGGACCCCGATGGCTACAAGATCGAGATCCTCCAGGACGAGCCCAACCCCGGCTGACGCCGGCTCCCCCGCGGGAGTGGGGGCGGAGGCGGGTTTCGGCGGCACTTGTGCTAGATTAGCCGCCCGAGCCCGCCCGCCGGGAAATACTCCTCATCACCATCCAACAATCTGCTGGCAGAGGTCATTTGCTATGAAGCGTTTTCGTTCCCTCGCACTCGCGGCGCTGGCCGCGCTTACCCTCAGCGGCGGCGTCTGGGCCCAGGAAGCGCCTCAGGAAACCGTGCGCAATACCACTGATGCGGTGATTTCCCGCGTCAAGAACGAGAAGGATACCCTGCGCAGCGATCCGACCCGTATGTACAACCTGGTGTCGGAACTGGTGTTCCCGCATTTCGATTTCGGAGTGATGTCCCAGTTCGTGTTGGGCGCGGAGTGGAAAACTGCGGAAGAGGCCAAGCGCGCCGAGTTCGTCGAGCAGTTCCGCAAGCTGCTGGTGCGCACCTATGCCGCTGCATTGCTCGAATACTCGGAGCAGTCCATCGCCTATCCTGACCCGGGTGTCACGCCCAAGAATCCCAAGACAGCCGTGGTGAAGCAGGACATCACCCAGCCGAGCGGGGCCAGCCTGCCGGTCGTCTATCGCCTGCACAGCAAGGCTGAGGGCTGGAAGGTCTACGATGTCTCCGTGGACGGCGTGAGCCTGGTCAAGACCTACCGCTCGTCGTTCGCGGACATCATCAAGCAGGGCGGTCTCGATCAGCTGATCGCCACGCTGCACACCAAGAACCAGGAAATCGGCCAGTAAGCCTCGCGCTTCGCGGGCCGAAATCCACTACAAGGAACCTCCGCGCCATGACCAATGAAGAGATCAAGGCCATGATCGAACAGGGCCTCCCGGGCGCGGAGGTCCACATCGATGGCGATGGCACGCACTTCTACGCCAAAGTCATTTCGGACGCCTTCGCCGGACTCCCGCTCATCAAGCAACACCGGCTGGTGTATGCCACGCTGGGCGAGAAGATGGGGGGAGCCATCCATGCCTTGTCGATGCAAACCTACACGCAGGAAGAATGGGCGCGCCAGAAGCCGTTCCAGACGCTCTGAGCAGGCCCTGACCGAATGGACAAACTGATCATCCACGGCGGCGCCACGCTGCAAGGCGACGTGCGCATCTCCGGTGCCAAAAATGCGGCGCTGCCGATTCTGGCGGCGACCCTGCTGTCTGACAGCCCCATGACGGTAGGCAATGTGCCGCACCTGCATGACATCACCACCACCATGGAACTGCTGGGACGCATGGGCCTCGAGCTCACGGTGGATGAGAAGATGAACATCCAGGTGGACTGCAGCACCATCCGGGAATTCTTCGCCCCGTATGAACTCGTCCGCACCATGCGCGCTTCGATTCTGGTGCTCGGTCCCTTGCTCAGCCGTTTTGGCCGTGCCGATGTCTCGCTGCCCGGGGGCTGCGCCATCGGCAGTCGTCCCGTGAACCTGCATCTGCAGGGACTCGCCGCCATGGGCGCTGATTTGTCCGTGGACGGTGGCTACATCCGCGCCACTGCCAAGCGCCTGAAGGGCGTGGACCTCGTGATGGATCTGGTGACCGTCACCGGAACCGAGAACCTGATGATGGCAGCGACCCTCGCCAAGGGGGTGACGGTCATCCGCAATGCTGCGCGCGAGCCGGAAGTCGTGGACCTCGCTCACTGCCTCATCAGCATGGGCGCGCGCATCGAGGGGGCAGGCACCGACACCATCCGCATCGAAGGAGTGGAGTCGCTGTCGGGCACTCATTACGAAATCCTCCCCGACCGCATCGAAACCGGGACCTATCTGGTGGCGGCCGCCATGACCGGTGGCCGCGTCAGGCTCAAGAACACGCGCGCCGATCTGCTGGAGGCTGTCCTTGCCAAGCTCCACGAGGCAGGCGCCACCATCACCACCGGCGACACCTGGATCGAGCTCGACATGGCAGGCCGCAGGCCACGTGCCGTAAGCCTGCATACCTCACCCTATCCGGGATTCCCTACCGACATGCAGGCGCAGTTCACCGCGCTCAATTGCATGGCCGAAGGGACCGGTGTGATCACCGAATCGGTGTTCGAGAATCGCT
>JBDLQR010000375.1:0-5682 GCA_039800485.1 Pseudomonadota bacterium | reverse complement strand
CAGGTGTGGATGCCGGCCCCACGGTACTGACCATGCGCTGGGTTTTCGAGGAGCTGTTCGCCGACGCAGGGGCTGCGCTTGATGACCATGTCGAGCTCCAGCCGTTGGAAATTCTTGCTCGTCACAGCTGGGCAGATGGTTCTCGACTCGACCTGTATGCCGATCATCAACGGTCGGTGGAGGCCATCGCCGCACTCGCCGGACAGGCTCAGGCCAGACACTACGAACAGTTCTGCGTCAGATCCCGCAGGGCATACGAGGTGCTGGAACCTACCTTCCTGCGCCAGGCCAGACCCGGGCTGCGCCATTTCCTGCATCCACGGACCCTGCAGAAGCTGCCACACCTGTGGCGCAGCGCACCGTTCTCCAGCCTGTGGCAGGCGCTAGCCGAACATTTTCCTGATCCCCGTCTGCAGCAGCTCTTCGGGCGCTATGCAACTTACTGCGGCTCATCGCCCTTCCTGGCGCCCGCCACACTGATGCTGATAGCGCATGTCGAGCAGCAAGGTGTATGGACCGTGAAGGGCGGCATGCATCAACTTGCACGCGCGATGGAAGCGCAAGCCCGCCGCCTGGGCGTTGAGTTCCGTTACGGACAGGCCGTCGTTGACGTCCTGATGAAACACGGCCGCGCAAGCGGTGTGCGGCTTGCCAATGGCCTTGAGGTTCAGGCCGCTGCCGTCATCGTGAATGCGGATCCGGGCGCGCTGGCCGAGGGCAAACTCGGTCCTGTGGTGGCCCGACGGATGAAAGGTGTGGATGTATCCCGCCGCTCGCTGTCTGCTGTGACGTGGTGCCTTGAAACCCGCGCTGAAGGCTTCCCCTTGTCCCGTCACAACGTGTTCTTCTCGCAGGACTACATCAGGGAATTTTCGGAACTGCAGCAAAAGCGCTGCCTGCCTGCGGATCCCACGATCTACCTCTGCGCCCAGGACCGGGGCGATGACGGTGCTCCCGAGCATCCTGCGCCCGAGCGTCTCTTCGTGCTGGTGAACGCGCCTTCCGGAGGCACGACCGATTGGCCCTCGGACGATGCCATTGCCAGCTGTGAAACAAGGACGTTTGACACCCTTGCAAAGCACGGATTGAGGATTGAGCCCGCGGCGGGCGCCTGCATCCGAACGACTCCGGCTGATTTTGCGCGGCTTTTCCCCGGTACCGGGGGTGCACTGTATGGACAGGCCACCCATGGATGGCGAGCGTCCTTCACTCGACCCGGTGCACGTACAGCAGTGGCGGGGCTTTTTCTCGCCGGGGGCGGCGTACACCCGGGCGCGGGCGTCCCGATGGCCGTGATGTCCGGACGCTTTGCTGCCCGCAGTGCGCTCGACGAACTCTCCCGGGCAGGCCGCCTGCGACGGGGAAAATCCCTGTGATTCAAGCTGCAGCCCCTCTCACCCCTGCATCGGCTCCGCAGAAAGGGCCGGACTTCGTCCACACCCCGCCGCAAGGTGGATATGTGTGGTGGTACCTGGATGCCTTTTCCGATGACGGTGATCTCGGTCTGACCGTGATTGCCTTCATCGGCAGTGTCTTCTCCCCGTATTACGCCCACACTCGCCGCAAGGGCCGAGGAGATCCGCGAGCGCACGTCGCACTGAACGTAGCTTTGTATGGAAAGCCGGGCGCCCGCTGGAGCATGACCGAGCGGGGAGCACAGGCGCTGGAGCAGAATAAAGAGCGCCTTGTCATTGGCCCCAGCGCCTTGCACTGGCGCAACGACACCCTGGAAATCGACATCGACGAAATCTGCATGCCGATTCCGCGCCGTATCCGGGGCAGGATTCGGCTGCACCCGGAACATATGCCGGCCATGCGTTACGCGCTGGATGACGCCGCAGCACATTGGTGGCAACCCATCGCACCGCGTGCACGGGTGGAGGTCGATCTAGAACATCCGCATCTGCGCTGGAGTGGCACGGGATACATGGACTCAAACACCGGCGAGATTCCGCTGGAATACTCGTTCAGCGATTGGGACTGGTCACGTGCCGCCGCCAGCGGTGGTGATTCCCTGGTGGTGTATCAGGTGCGACAAGTCGACGGCGGAACTCGCAATCTTGCCCTTCACTTCAGGCGTGACGGCGCGGTAGAAGCCTTTGATGCGCCCCCACCCCGGCCATTGCCTGGAGCACTCTGGGGCATCGGCGGGGCGAGTTGCCTAGATCATGAGCAACCGGTGCGGGTGGTTTCGCGCCTGGAAGACACGCCCTTCTATTCACGAACGCGACTCAGCGGTGTACTCGCAGGCAGACCCGTCGAAGTGATGCATGAGAGTCTGTCACTGGAGCGCTTCAAGCAGCGCTGGGTGCAGATGCTTCTGCCGTTCAGGATGCCCCGACGGCCCTGACTGGATTGGCGTCACGCTCCTGGCGTTCGAGACGTTCAAAGATCGCAAGCAGTCGTTCGACACGGGCATCCAGATTCCACCACGGCGTGACTGCTGGCGGCGCGCTGCCAAGGGCATCCGCGGCCGAGCCTGCCACCGCACGCACGAGGAACATGGCTTCCGGAACCGTGGGGGAATGGTCACGGGAAGGCAGACGCGGTGTAGCCGCGAGTGCGCGGGTGACGTACCAGAGCTTGCGTGGACGGGACACCCTGGCTCTGACACTGACGGAATCGAACCCGTTGCGTGCCACCTGATGTCCGATCCCGTCATAGAGGAAGCGCGCTGCGTACATTGCAGGCCTGCACGCGAGAGGCAACCCGGCGATGCCGTCTTCCGCCTTGCGATAGAGGGTGTCCGCGGCTTCGAGCAATCGCGCAACCACACGGGCAATACCCGGATTGAATTCCGGTGCAGCCAGCCACGCGCGCTCATCAATGCCCTCTGCCGCAAGCCACGCCTGCGGCAGGTACAGGCGGCCGGCCCTGGCATCCTCACCGACGTCGCGCGCAATATTGGTGAGTTGCATGGCAACACCGAGATCACTTGCTCTCGCCAGCAGCCTCGGCTCGTCCACTCCCATGACCCGCGCCATCATCACGCCAACCGTACCAGCCACCCGGGCAGCGTACGCCAGCAGCGCGGGAAAATCGGGATAGCGCCGATTCTCGGCATCCCATGCAAACCCTTCCAGCAGTGCGGCTGGAATTTCATGCGGAATGCCATACCGCCGGACTACGGCCGCAAAGGCGCGATCACTTGCGATATCGAAAGGTTCTCCCGCGTGCAGGCAGCGCAGTCGCTTCTGCAAGGTCTCCAGCGCGCACAGGGGCTCCGCGGTCTGATCGATCGCATCGTCCGCCTCACGGCAGAAGCCGTAGAGTGCGGTGGCGCCTTCGCGCAAGCGGGATGGAAGAAGATGTGATGCGGCATGAAACGATCGCGAACCGTGGCGCAACAGCTCGCGACACGCAGCGAGATCGGACTCTGCACGCAAATCAGACAGTGAGTCGGACATCGGGAACCACGCTGTCGAGTATTCGCGCCGAGGACAGTACGCCCGGCAAGCCGGCGCCAGGGTGTGTTCCGGCGCCCACGAGATAAAGGTTCTTCACATCCTCGCTGCGATTGTGCGGCCGGAACCAGGCACTCTGGGTGAAGCGGGGTTCAAGGCCAAACCCTGCGCCGCGGAAGGAAAGAAACTGATTCTCGAAGTCCGGAGGTGTCGTGACCCACGAAGTCGCCAACTTGTCTTCGAGCCCCGGAAGCACCGTCGCCGAAAGTTCGCGCGCTATCCTTGCCCGGTAAGTCTCGCGCAATTCACTCCAGTCGATGCCGCTTTCGGTATTGGGCACGGGCGACAACACGTAAAAGGTGTCGCAGCCCGGGGGAGCCAGTGAAGGATCGGTTGCGGTCGGGCGGTGCAGATACAGACTGAAATCGTCCGCGAGGATCTTGCGCTCGAAGATGTCTTCCAGCAGTTCGCGATAACGCGGCCCCAGCAGCAGCATGTGGTGAGGGACGTCCTCGTAGCGACCCCGGGTGCCGAAGTACCACACGAAAAGCCCCATCGAGTAATGCGAGCGCTCTATTTTCCTGTCCGTCCAGCGGCGCCTCGCGTGGGCTGGCACCAGATGACGATAGGTCCACGCGGAGTCCGCATTGGACACGACGATATCAGCGCGAATCTCCTCACCCGATGTCAGGCGTACGCCGGTGGCTCTTCCACCATCGACAAGGATGGTCGCCACGTCCGCGCCGGTCCGAAGCGTGTTGCCCTGTCCTTCAATGAGCTTGACCATGCCATTGACCAGACTGCCGGTACCGCCCATCGCGAAATGGACGCCCCAGGCGCGCTCCAGATGCGCAATCAGTGCATAGACGGCCGTGACGGAGAAGGGATTCCCGCCCACCAGCAGAGGGTGATAGCTCAGGATCGTGCGCAGCCGCGGATCACGGACGTGCTTCGCCACCAGACCATGCACGGTCCGATAGCTTTGCAGGCGGATGAGCTCCGGTACCGCGCGCAGCATGGTGGCCCAGTTGTCGAACGGCACATGGCCGAGTTTCTCGAAACCGGTGCGGTAGATGGCTTCGCTCAACTGCATGAAGCGTTCGTAGCCGGCAACGTCATCCGGTGCGAAACGTGCGACTTCATCGCGCATCGCTGCCGGGTCGCCGCTGTAGTTGAAGGTCTCGCCGTTGTCGAAACGGATGCGGTAGAAGGGATCGAGCGGACGCAGTTCGACATCGTCCTCGAAGCGTCGACCACAGAGCTGCCACAGTTCCTTGAAGAGAAACGGTGCGGTGATGATGGTCGGACCGCTGTCGAAGGTAAATCCATCCTGCTTGCGCACCCAGGCGCGTCCGCCCGGCACCGCACAGCGCTCCAGCACGGTTACGCGATAGCCACGCGCACCGAGGCGAATCGCCGCTGCGAGTCCACCGAAGCCACTGCCAATCACCACAGCGTGCGCCGTGTGGCCAGGCTGACCCGGGGGCGATGAGGTGAGAGATGTCAACATTGGTGGACACTGTAACATTTTTTTTACAGTGAGCCAGCCGGCCGGCTTGCGGGTTTCTGCGTCAGCGCGGGCTCTCTTCTCCGCGGGAATGCTGCACCAGACGCGCCAGGCCGCTGGCATCTGCATGCGGCAGCGCAAGATATCGTGCGCCCAACTGTCGCGCGAACTCCTGGGCACGGGGATGAGGGCGTGGTGAGGTGTCGATGAACAGCGTGTTCAGGCCGCGGAGCAGATATTGGCGGGCTGCCACTGCTGCGTCTGCCTCTCCTGCTACCCGCCCTTGACTGCCATCACGCGCGAGATTGGCGCGACCGTCCGTGAAGAACACCACCAGAGGAGTGGCCTGGGAACGCTGCACCTGCCCGGCAAGCCCGGCCGCCGCATCGATGGCCGCGGCGAGCGGAGTGCCACCCCCACCGGGCAAGGCCGCCAGACTGCGCCGTGCGCGCGCCAGGGAGCGGGTGGGCGGCAGCAGTGTTTCTGCACCGCCGCCCCGAAAGGCAATCAGGGCGACCTGATCCCGGCGCACGTAGCACTCAGCCAGCAGCAATTCCACCGCCCCCTTGGCCTCCGCAAGCCGGTGCAAAGCAGACGAGCCCGAGGCATCCACCACAAAGAGCGTGACGCTGCGCGATCGCTGACGGTAGCGGCGAGACCGCAGATCATCCCGCGCGATGATGAAAGGACGGGCGTTGTCGGCTGCCTCCCTGCGTCGCCAGGCCTGCCAGGGAGCAGCCGCGTAGAGGGTTGCAACCAGATCGAGTCGCT
>JBDLQR010000374.1:0-8660 GCA_039800485.1 Pseudomonadota bacterium | reverse complement strand
CGCTTCGCGCAGCGAAACCTTGTAGTAACCAAGTCCGTTGACCGTATCAATCACGTCCACGGCCCGCTGGAGCTTGACGCCGGGGTCGCTCGCGATGATCACAGGCTTGGCCTCCTTGCCGGCACGCGGCAGCTGAGAGGAGAGCTTGCCGAGCGCAGTCTTTTCGCCGTCCAGCCAGACATCGCCGTTCTTGTGCAGCTCGATGTAGACGAGGGTGGATTCGCCGCTGGTATCACCCAGCTGCTGCTTGCGGTCGTCCTTCTTCGAGTGATTGAGCTCTATGCCCTTGGGCACGATGAAGCTGCTCTGAAGCATGAAGAAGATGAGCAGGATGATGAAGCAGTCCACCAAGGGCACGAACGTGATCTTGATGGGGTGCTTCTTCTTGCGCCCCAGGGAAAGGGAGATTCGTCCCGGCTCGGACACGGTATGAGCCTCAGGCGCGGCCGGGCTTGGTGGTCAGCACCCGTGTGAGCACGTCCGAGGTTTCTTCCGAGATGCGCTCCAGGCGCGTCTGCAGCGCGGCATGGAAGGTCGTGAACAGAATGGCGATGACCAAGCCCACAGCCGTACACACCAACGCCTGCCAGATACCGTTGGCGAGTGCGCTGGAGCCCTTCTCGCTGCCGGCCACGGCCGCCAAGTGGCGGAAGGCGTCGATCATGCCAAGTACCGTGCCGAGGAGGCCGAGCACCGGGGAGAGGTAATAGACAATTTCCAAGGTTCGCAGCAGCTTGCCGTAAGGGCGCAGGAACTGCATGCCACGGCGCGCGAGTTCATCCCGCAGCACTTCCCGATCCGCACTCGCAAGCTGAGCGAGGCCGAAGGCCACATCTTTTGCGAGCGGCAGAGAAATCCGGCCAAGTGCCTGGGTCGCCTGCTCCTGCTCGCCTGCGTTCCAGCGTTCGATGGCGTTGCGCATGCCATCGAAGCGGCCTTCACGCAGCGGCCAGAACTGCAGCACTTTATAGAACACCATGGCCAAGCCAATGATGGAAATGAAGAGCTGCACTGCCACTACAGATCCGCCCAGCTCGACGAGCGTGGCGGCGGAGGTCCAGGTAAAGCGCACAAGGTCTGAAAGGGAATTGATTTCCATGCGGAGAGAGTCTCGGGTTACGGGGTGCGGTAATCGGTAGGTGCGTGGATTTATTCGCGGAACAGGTTGCCTGATGAGTACGCCAAGCAGTGCAGGAATAATCCGAGTGTAACCAGCCGGCGCCGCACAATGAAAGAGTCAGAGAGGGCAACCCGCAAAAAAGAAAGGCCGGCAAAGCCGGCCTTCCTCAGAGCAAACCTGACTACGCTTAGAAGTAGTAGGTCGCGCGGACGAAGACTTCGTCCATGTCGTCGAAGGTCTCGAGCATGTCGTCAGACTCGCCGCCCACGTCGGCCGCGATGTTGGCATACATGTCGAACTGCCACTCGCCGGAGGGCTTGTAGCGCACACCCGGCTGGAAGAAGAGACCACCACGCACATCAGCCAGCACGGCGAAGTCCGCGCGCCAGATGAGGTTCGGGAAAGGCTGCTGGAAAGCAAAGGTCAGGTAGTTTGCGCTACCTACGCCGTCCGGCGAACCGCCTTCATCCTCATACCAGAGGTCGGCACCGTCGCTGTAGCCTTCGAGCAGGCGACCACCGAGGTCCGTATCCGTTCTGTGCATCCACTCGAACACCAGGTAGGTGGCCGGGAGGCTGTCGAAGATGGACTGGTACTTCTCGAAAATCACCGACGCCAGGATTTCATCCGAGGTGGTGAACAGTGTGCTCGCGTCGACTGAGGTGAACACCTTGTCAGGCGTGTAGCTCATTTCGCCACGGACAATCAGCTGGTCCAGGAAGGAGCTGGGGTCGGCCGTGATGATGTAGTTGAAGCTCACACCAAAGATGTTCTCACGCTTGAACTCACGGGCAATGTGGCCGCGGAGGGAACCGTAGTTGGTGAAGAAGCCGTTAACCAAGCCGATACCAGCGGTCTTGCGCAGATTGCCGGTGACTGGCGTACAGCTGTTGCTGGCGGTACAGGCACGGAGAGCATCGAGCTGGGCAGATGGGAGAGCATCGGGTGCCACCATGCTTTCTACCGTCACGAGATCCCACTTTCCATCAGACCGCTTGCCAATACCCACATAATTTGGAAGACCCAGGGTCTGGCCGCCGCCATCATCTAAATTCCCGGCGACACCGTCGGCCCCGAAGAATCCACCAGGCCCGATGAATTGGGTGAAGCCATTGGAGCCGGCCCACTCTCCGATAGCAGCGGTGGCACCTGTGACTGGATCAAAACGGGACCGTGCGGCCTGCGTCCACCAGTCAAGCGCGCTCATCGTGCCGAAAGCATCTTGCTCAAATGGTTGCGAGCAATTGCCGTCCCCGCCACCCGTACCGAAGGGGCGCCCATCGGGTCCGATCGCGCCCCCAGCCGAACCATACATTGGGGCGCCCGCCGGGTTCAGGCCGAAAAGGGCTGATACGTTACAGAAATAATTATTGCCGGAGGCCGTCTGGGCATTGAAGTTCTGGGTCCGCGCGGAATCCCACTTGAACACACCATCCGGGTTGCGGCGGTTCACTGCCATCACGGACACCGTCAAATCACGCATGAAAAGATCAGGCATGATCAAACGCGCGCCAAAGTTGAGGCTGTTTTCAGCTTCATCGAAGCCTGGACCAACCTGGGCTTCCTGCACCGTGAAGTCCTGACCGATCACCGAGTATGGAGTATTGGTGTTGGGGTACAGCGTGGGGCTGAACATCTGGACGAAGCCGTCCACTTCCCACCCATTGCTGAAGGTGTAGCTGGCGCGAACACCAGGCGATGCAACGCGCTCATCAGCGTATTCTTCTGCAGCCACATCCAGGAACAGATGGCGGCGAAGGTCGAGACCGTTGGCCACGTCGAACACGCGGAAGAAGAGCGCCTCACCCCAGGCAATCTGCTGCTGGCCGATACGGAACCAGGCGCTGCCCAAGTTGATATCCGCGTACAGCGACGGGATGTCCAGCATCATGTCGTTGTTCTGTAATTCCAGCAGATTGCCGCGGCCATCGCCCCAGCCTGTATCAGTCAAGAAGTGCTTTTCCATCTGCACGTTGTCGTCCGTGAAGGTGGAGGTGCCATCAAAGTAGGCCCGCACGCGGGCGTAGGCGGCCACGTTCTCATTAAACTTGGCTTGCACCTCGATTTCCGCGCGGGTATTGAACATGTTGAACGGCACATCGCCGTAGCGCGAGGTTCCCGCCGGGTTTATGGCTCCGGCCGGTCCGCACGCCGCTCCATCCGTTGGCCCCAAGTTAAAGAAATTTCCGCCTATGCAACCGTTGCCGGTGGCAACCGACGCACCGAAGTAATTGGCATTGGGAAAGGGGATAGGAGCATTATTTGCATCCAGTTGGACCAAATTGTCCGCGCCACCACTGAAATCCGGCGTGAAAGGATTTCCCGGCGTCCAAGATGGGATGAAAGTCGACCGGTCAATCGCCGGCTCCCACGCCTTGTTGTTATAGGCCTCATCAGTGATGGAGACCGCAATCTCCTGCCGGACGAATCCGGTGATGTTGAAGTCCACCGCGCTGGCAGATGCGGCACTGGCGGCGAGGCCAGCGGCGATTGCTACGCGCATGATGTTGTGTTGTGCCACTCCCGTTCTCCTCTTCTCTAAAGATGACGGCCTTTTGATTCCGTTCGTGCCGCAGTTTGACTGTGGCACAGAACCCTCAGCGCTTTTCAATCCCTGCCGGTGTGTTATCTGCCGACAGCGATAAAACTTTTGTTGCTTTACTACCACTCCCGAGGCTGTTTAGGCCCCATCGGGGCGCAATACGCCCCTCTGAGTAGCAATTGGGTCACAAGTTAGCCCAATGAAGCACCACTTTCAACCATTCGGACGCGTCCGAGGGCAATTTTCTGTATTTTTTTTGCGACCACTCGGTTGCTGCGGTGCGTAATCCACCACAGTTACTGGAGCAACCGGGCAATCTTGCCCATGTAGCCACCAACGTAGATGACCTGGGCCACCATTTCGCCGCCGGGAGCCTTGCTCACGGATTCGCCCACCGCAATCGGCACAAACCAGTTGCGCACGACTTCCAGATCCTGCGACGAACTCCAGGTGCTGCCACCGTCGCTGCTGCGCAGAAGCGCACGCTGGCCGGTGATGACGACCTCGCCATGCTTGGAAGACCACACGCCGAAGAGATTGGCCGTGCTGCCGGTGTTCACGTCGCTCCAGGTCGCACCCATGTCGGTGGTTTTCATCACCAGGCCCTCCTGGCCCACGGCAAAACCGCTGCCATCTGGCAGAAAGTGCATGGCGAAGATGGACTTTTCACCCTTGTTCGGCAGGGTCCAGGTGTCGCCGCCGTCTTCGGACACGATCACATAGGAGAACTCACCCCCGAGCACAACGCGGCCGTTCTCGTCCACGTTCACGGCATAGAGATGCGGCTCATAGCCATCTTCGCGGAAGCTCATCCAGTCGAGCGTCAGCTTTTCCCAGGTCTTGCCCGAGTCCCTGGAGCGCATCACGGTGCCGAACTCACCCACAGCCACTGCGAGGCCCGCGGTGTTGACACTCACCTGCATGAGGCGTGATTCCGTGTTGCTGGTGCCTGGCTCCCAACCACCGTCGGCCTTGCCCACCAGCACGGTGCCACGCTGGCCCACGATGATCTTCTTGTCGCCGTGAACGGCCACGCCAAGCAGCGCGAACTCCGTGCCACTGTCGACCTTGGTCCATGAGGCGCCGGAATCCTTGGATTCCAGGATGGTCCCGAAGGCGCCCACAGCCACCCCGGCCTGACCGCTGATATTGATGTCGTACACGGCATCATGGGGAATGCCCATGTGCACCGTCGCGAGCTGTTCTTCCGCCGGGGCTGCTTCCTGTGCCTGCACTGCACCGGCTGCCAGCCCCACCATCAGCGCGCCAGCCATCGTCACTGCACGCATACCATTCACTTGCATTTTCATCTTGAAGAAACCTCTGAAACTTTGAATTCTGCAATCAGCTGACATCACCCGCCTCAAGCGTGCTTGGCGTGCGCGGTGAGATCGATCTTTTCCGAGAAGAGCTGGTCCTCGCGCTCCACGAACTTCGGCTTCCACCAGTACACCAGCAGTGGCAGCACGACGAGCGAGATGAGCATGTTGATGGTCATTACCATCACGAGCAGCAGCCCCATGTCGGCCAGGAACTTGAGATCCGACAGGAAGTACCACGGCAGGATACTGATCATCACGATGGTGGCCGTGAAGAAAATGGCCTTGCCGGAAGTCTGCACCGAGCGCTGGATGGCAGAACCCCAATCCTTGGTTTCCGCAAACTCCTCGCAGATACGGCTCAGCAGGTAGATGCCGTAGTCGATACCCACACCGATACCGATACTCGCGATGGGCAGACTGTTCACGTCGAGCCCCAGCCCCATCTGCACCATCACCGCGCCCAGCAGGATGTTGGAGAGGTTCACCGGAATGAGCAGGATCCAGCCCGCCATCATGGACCGATAGGCGATGGCGGCCACCACCAGGATGATCACGTTCAGCGCGATGAGGATCACGTACTGGTAGTAGTCCACCGTGTCGTTCACGGACTGCTGCAGGGCGATTGCACCTGTGCCCAGGCGGACCGTGAAGTTCTTGTACTCTGTGCCCATGTCCTTGAGCACTTCGCGGGTCTGCTCGAGCGCGATGTCCACCGTGTCCTGCTTGTTGTCCTTGTACCAGAGCGAGACCGTGCCGTTCTGCATCGTGAAATCGGACACATGCCCATAGTTCTTGGCATTGGAGCCGAGCAGCAGCGCGGTGACCGTGCCGTTTACAGATTGGTCACTCGGGTCGATGGAGGCCCACTTCGGGTTACCGCCGCCGAAGAGCCGGTTGGCTTCCGGCAGGTAGTCCGCGAAGGACAGCGTGGCTTCTGGCGGGTTCTCATAGGATTCCAAGGCGCGCTGGATGTCGAAGCTGACCTTGGTGGTCTCTGCTTCGCGCAGTGAGCGCGGGCCGGCCTGACCCACCTGGTCCATGACTGCTTCGGACGTCATGGGCTCCTCGCCCTTCAGGAATTCCTGTTCGGACAGCCATTTCACTTCGCTTTCGGGGATGCCTTCTTCCGTGATGGCCTTCATCCACTGCGCGGGCGTGGCTTCCTTCATACCGCTCTTCACCAGACGCTCGACCGCCTTGGTGGTCTGCACGCCACGGCCTTCGAGCACGATTTCGAGCGTCATCAGGCCTGGGAAGTGCGAGTTCACGGCCCGTACCGCTGTATTGAACTCGGAGTCATCGAACAGCAGGTTGGAGCCTTCAACGGGGTTACCGATTTCCAGCTTCAGCAACTGCATGAACGAGAATACCGTGATCAGCACGACGGCAAGGCCGGTAACCTTGGCGCGTGGGCCATGGCTCAGGCGCCCGACCATACCGAGCATGCCGATCAGGCTGTCCATCCAGCCCTTCTCCGAGCTCTTGCCGATGAGTTTCTCCACGTTGCCGGGCGTAGGTAGCATGGCCGCAAGAATAGCCGCCAGGAACACGTCCGTCGGGATGAGAATCAAGGCCCAGAAGCCGCAGAAAATGGCAAAACGTTCCATCACCGGGATGGGTGCAACGGCGATGAGGAAGAGGCCGGCGGCGTCCGTGATGATGCCGAGGATACCCGGCGCCATCATCACGCTGAGCGCGAGTGAGGCAGCCGTGTTCTTGTCCTTCACCTCGTAGAGAATTTCGTAGAAGCGCTCAAGGAACTGCACGCAGTGCGAAAACGCACGCGCTACCAGCAGCATGGGCACCACCATGATGAGGGGTTCGATAGGGTGCTTCAGCCAGCCGGTGAGCCCGAAGCCCCAGATGGCACTGATCACGCTGACCGTGATGGGGGCGACGATGCCGGGCACGTTGCGCATGTAGACCACCAGCGAAAGCACCAGAGCCACCGCAGTGATGCCGAAGATGCCGATCATCTGCTTCTGGTAGGTATACACCCAGCCGGTGAGCATGGGCTGCCCGGCGGCATAGATTTCATGGTGCTCGTCGCGCTCGCGCTCCACCATGTCCTGCACGTGCTTGAAGGTCTCGCCGTAATCCAGCGTGCGCTCGATGAAGGTGGCAGTCACGAGGGTGGCCGACTCATCCTGCGAAATCAGGAAGGTGCGCACATTGTTGGCGCGGTCCACGCGATGCTTGAACTCCACGAGTTCTTCTTCGGTCTTGGGCGCGGAGCCGTCCATGAGCGGCTTCACGTCCACGCCGTAGGGAGTGGCTTCCGCGTAGCGCGCTTTTTCTGTCGCGATGGACAGCACCTGGTCATGGTCGACGGAGGGTGCAAGGTCGATGTCGCGGGTCATGCGGTAGACCTTTTCCAAGGTCTCCAGGTTGTAGATGTCGCCATCCTTGCGCTTGACCATCAGGGTGATGGTGAGCGGATTGCCGAAGTTGGGATGGTCCTTGAAGGTCTGGACGAAGGGATGATTGGACGGGAAGAGGTCTGAGAAAATCGTTCGAATCTGCACCGATGTCAGGCCGACCGCAAAAAACGCGGTGGCAGCCAGAATCAGTGTGAGTGACTGGGCGCGCTTTATCACGACCCATTCGGCTAAACGATGTCGGAGTGTACCTTGCATTGTTCCTCAGCCTTGATGTTGAAGGCTTCCTCGGGTGCAAGGCAGGGGCTTACCACGAACGCGCGGGTTCGCGTGGCTACCTCCCCTCATCCCAAGTCGGCCGTTTTACTTCTTGCTTCGTCTTGTTGCCTTCAGACGACCTGGAACCGAGACGCTTTCGCGCCATTAGAAGTCGGATCTCAGAGCCCGCCCATCCTCGTGCTGCCCTCACGGCTCCTTGCCGCGGGTCGCATGATTCACAGCGCACAAATATGCGCTGCCGGGCGACTATAGGGAGGCTCTCCCGAGACTGTCAATTATCGGATTTTGCTGGATTTTTTCTGTTGCAACGCAACACCCGTGCTGTGTAGGAAGCCTCTGTAAAGTGAAGTTGATCAGCGTCTTGAACCCGGCTGGGCTGGATGATGTTTGTGGGGTTTTTTCTGTTGCCGCCGAGTGAGTGATGAATGCTTGCCCTTGAACCGCGCGCGCGGTAAACGGGTACCCAGAGCGGTCCAATGATTCCAGTCCCCCAGCAGAAGTCGGAGCAAGGCATGAGCAAGCACAACCCCGGGCGCATTCTCATCGTGGGGGGCGGCACGGCCGGCTGGATGGCCGCCATCTCGCTCGCCCAGGCGTGGGGCAGTCTGGGTGCGGAAATCACGCTGCTGGAATCGGACGCCATCGGCATCATCGGCGTGGGTGAGGGCTCCACGCCCAAGATGCGTCGCTTCTTCGCCAAGCTGGGTATCCCGGACCAAGAGTGGATGCCGCATTGCAATGGCACCTACAAATGCGGGATCCGGTTCCCTCATTGGTCCACCCGGCCGGGCTTCGAGAGCTACTACCACCCGTTCTTCTCCACCAGTGACGATCCGTACATCCGCGCCTTCTACCAGAATCTGGTGCTACGCCAGCGCAATCTGGACGCGCATGTGCTGCCGGATACCTACTTTGTCTCCAATTACCTGGCCAAACACGCCCGCGCACCGCTGCCGGAACCTGGTGTGGATTACATCGCGGACTATGCCTACCACTTTGATGCGCGGCTGATTGGGGAT
>JBDLQR010000373.1:0-5710 GCA_039800485.1 Pseudomonadota bacterium | reverse complement strand
TATCGATATCGGTAGCCTGACCCTGAAAGCCACCCAGGGGCTGGTGAATCATCACCCGTGAATGCGGCAGGCTGAAGCGTTTGCCCGCCGCTCCGGCGCACAGCAGCAGTGCTCCCATGCTGGCCGCCTGCCCGACGCACAAGGTACTTACATCGGGTTTGATGAACTGCATGGTGTCGTAGATGGCCAGTCCTGCGGTGACCACACCACCCGGAGAATTGATGTACAGGTGGATGTCCTTGTCAGGATTTTCGGATTCGAGAAACAGCAACTGCGCCACGATTACATTGGCGACGTTGTCATCCACCGGACCAACAAGAAAGATGACGCGTTCCTTGAGCAGGCGGCTGTAGATGTCATAGGCGCGCTCGCCCCGGGCGGTTTGCTCGACCACCATCGGCACCAGATTGAGGGCCCGTGTCTCCTGCATGCCACTATTGCCTTGAAATCTCAATTAAGCCTCTCCACTCACAGGTTCTCTGGCAGTCTGCCTTGGATTCATAAGGTCGTCAAACGACAGGGAAACCGGTTTGACGCGAGCCTTCTCGACGATCCAGGCCACGGCTTCTTCCTCCATGCAGAGGCCTTCGATGTCGCTCAGTCGGCCCGGCTCTTCGTAGTACCACTTGATGAGAGCTTCCGGTTGTTCGTAGGAAGCAGCCAATGCTTCCACGCGTTCCCGCACCTTGGCTGGCTGGGGCTTGATGTCCGCCAGCTTGATGACCTCTGCCATGATGAGACCAAGTTTCACCCGATTGGACGCAGGCGCTTCAAAACCACCAAGGTCTTCGCCGCCGCCAAACTGCGCGGGGTCAAGCCCACGCATGGCAAGCGTGCGGCGCATCTCCTGCAGCATGCGCATGGCTTCTGCCCGTACCAGTGCCTTTGGAAGGTCGAGCGCGTTCTGCTCGCGCAGGCGCTCCAGAACCTGTTCGTTGAAGCGGCGCGCCAAGGCACGATCGCGCTCGCGTTCCATGTTGGCCCTGACTTCGGAACGGAACTTGTCGAGCCCGCCCTCTTCCACCCCGAACCGCGCAAAGAACGCGTCATCAAGATCGGGCAGAACCGGCGCTTCGACCTTGTTCACCTTGACCTTGAAGGCGACGCTTTTACCGGCCAGGTCGGTGTTGTGGTAGTCGTCCGGAAACTTCAGGTTAAGGGTGCGCTCGTCCCCGGCACTGGCACCCGCGAGTCCCTCTTCAAAACCGGGAATCATGCGTCCTTGGCCCAGGATCAGGTTGAAGTCCTTGGCGCTGCCGTTTTCGAACGGAGTCTCCTCACCTTCGAGGGTACCTTCGAAGTCCATCTGCACGCGGTCACCATCCGCGGCTGGCCGCGCAGCTTCCTGGAACTCCTTCGACTGCTCGCGCAGGACCTGGATCATCTTTTCGAGGTCCTCATCGGTGACCTCGCATTCGGGTTTTTCAATATCCAGCTCCTCGAAGGGAGCCAGCGTCACTTCCGGAAAGATCTCGAAGGTGGCGGTGAATGCCAGACCCTGCCCCTCTTCAGCGGTAAGAGGGTTGATGACCGGATCGGCCACCGGGCGAAGCTGGTGGGTTGTCACCGCTTCCACGAATGCGGTGCGCACGACTTCCGAGATGACTTCACCCCGGACCCGCGGCCCGAACTGCCGCTCGATGACGCGGGCCGGCGCCTTGCCAGGCCGGAAACCATCGATGCGTGCATTGCGTGCCACGCTTTGAAGGCGACTCCGGACCTGATCGGCGATCTGCTGTTCCGGAACCTCGATTTTCAGACGGCGTTCCAGCCCACCGGGCTGCTCAAGCGATACCTGCATAAATCCTCGGTACTGTAAGTGCGTGGTGCATTTGCGTGATGTTGAAGCACGGCGACTTTGTCTGAACCGTGCAGGATGGTGCGAAAGGAGAGACTCGAACTCTCACGGGTTACCCCACTGGTACCTAAAACCAGCGCGTCTACCAATTCCGCCACTCTCGCACAGGTGCGGTTGTGTGGGTTGCCGTGCGGGCCCAGTCGGCGCCTCATCCGGACGCCGGCATGAATCGCTCTGATTCGGGGCCCGGCTGCCGTCGAGACGGAAAACGGGCCGGAGGGTCACAACCAATCGCGCTGCATTATAGGGGCAGCCGTGTGCCTTGGACACCCCGGGCACCTCTCCGCCACACGGCGCCCGGCAATGGTTTGGCGGCCAAGAAACAGGCACCCGATGCTATACTCCGCAACCATGAGCGCACGGAAGAAACGCCGGAACATGGAAATCCTGATGCTGCTCGGGTTCAGCTCCCCATGCCTGCGCCGGGTCGCTTGCCTGGGCTCGCTGACGCTGGCCCTGGGCATGCTGCCCCTTGGCGCGATGGCAGTCACCATCATGGAGTGTCGGGACGCAGACGGGACATTGTCTTA
This sequence comes from Pseudomonadota bacterium, assembly GCA_039800485.1. Classification (GTDB taxonomy): domain Bacteria; phylum Pseudomonadota; class Gammaproteobacteria; genus CAIKBL01. The sequence continues at coordinate 3,322 of JBDLQR010000373.1, read as the reverse complement.
CCGCGATGCCTGCCCACCCGGCTCCGAACGGATTGGGTCGAGGCGCCTGGGGAGCGCGACTTCCCGCCAGCAGCCGTCCCCGGAGGAAGTTGCAAAAGCTCATCCCGTGACGCTTTACGTGGTTACGGAATGCGATACCTGCGACCTGGTGCGGCTGCTGCTGCAGAAGCGCGGGATCCCGTTCGCAGAACGGGATGTCGAGCGGGATCCATCCCTGCAGCGGGAATTGCTCGAACTGTCCGGCGCAACCAAGGTGCCGACGGTACTCATCGGGCAAGAGGCCATGCCCGGCTTTGACCGCGTCCTGCTGCAGCAACGCCTCAGTGAAGTCGGTTACCCCTTGGAGAATCTCCCTGCCGACCGCTGAGGTCGCGAGGGAAATCCTTCTCCGAGTCAGCCAGGGAGCACAAATGGCCACCCGTCTCATGGATTCCCCGGGCATGGCAGAGGAGGCTTTCTACCGGGCCTTCGAAAGCGGTGACGTGGACGCCATGATGGCCGTCTGGGCCGCGAGTCCGGATATCTCCTGCGTTCACCCCATGGGCCCCTTGCTGAGAGGGCCCGACGCAATCCGCAGCAGCCGGCGGGAGATCTTTCGTGGGCAGCTGCCGAGGCGGTTCGAGCTCGAATGCCTCAGTCGCTTCGAGCAAGGCGAGCTCGCCATTCATGTGCTGCATGAGACAATCCTGTTGCCGCTACAACGGCAACGCCTCCCTGCACTCATCACTACCAATATCTATCGGCGAGAAGCCGGCGTGTGGCGCATGGTCATGCACCATGCCAGTGTTACCGGACGCGAATCGCAGGAAGCTCCACCGTCAGCCGCACCGCCGGCCACACGTCACTAGGCCGCCCGCGGCCGCGCTGGCGGCGGCTCTCCCCCTTGAGAATGGAATCGGGACGCGCGCTCCGAAGGCGAGTGGATCGCGCGCACCATCAAACCCGCACGCGCAGATTCCAGCTGAGCCAGCAGCCCCCCTGGAACCACAAGCTCCATTGGTCGGGCCTCGGCGCAGAGTGCGGCTGCCATCTCCAGAAGATCATCAGATGAGCTTGGGGACAGCAGTCCCTCGCAAAGGCTGGCTCGCAGTTGCGGGTCGCCCTGACGGGCTGCGCCCTCACCGTCCGCCACCTGCGTACGCAATTCCTTCAGGCAAGCCACTGCTTGCCCGATGCGCTCCGATGACTCGAAGACTGCCCGGAGGCCATCACCCTCGAGACGGGCGATATAGCCCCCGTGGCGGTAGACGCAGTCCACCTGCATTCCAAGATAGCGGGCAAGCGTGCGGAATGCGGCCTCGGCCGAAGCGCCCGGGAGCGTGAGGCGGACCGCGAGCACACAGGCTTCTCCGGCTGCAGATTGTGCGTCGGGCTCGGGTGCACCGGCGTCGTGCAGTTGGCGAACCCGCGGCACCAGGTAGCTCGCAAGCCCGGGCCGAACATCGGCCATCGGCGGGGTGGCCTGCGCGCGTTGGAGCCTGCCGGCAAGTCTGGTCCTGAGGTTCTGACCATTCACGGGTCGGGTAAGGAAGTCATCTGCACCGGCCGCAAACGCTTCACCGGCGGCCTTCTCATCAAAAGGCATCAGGATGCTGAGAATCGGCACGTGCCGATAGCGAGCCATGGCCCTGATCCGGCTGCAAAAGTCAGCCGCAGCCAAGCCCGCGGGATGCTGGGCGAGCAAAAAGGCATCGATGGACTTTTCCAAGGCCAGGAACAGGGCCTTGTCTGCGCGCTCTGCCTCGAGCACCCGGTAACCCTCCGGCCGCAGGAGGTTGACGATGACGGTTCGCGCGGTACGGTCGGGGTCTACCACGAGCACAGTCCGACCCTGGCCAGTGCCCAAGGTCGAATCAGCTGCAGAGACCCTGTCGAGACGCGTCGTCATCAAACCCCTCATTCCAGCCCCCTCGGAATATCTCCGCAGGGAGCCTGTTTAAAGTAATATCCGACATTAATAAATCATCCTAAATATCTGTTCAAGGACATTTTTATCTCGCTGCTCAGAAATTACTTCAGATCGAGGGGTCAGGGCATTGGCGGGCCTCGCCTCGCCGCGAGCCTTCACAAAGACTCTTGAGCGCGCGGTCTTGATTTTGCGCAGTGCCCACCGCCGCGAAGACTGGCAGAATGCCAAGCAGGCGATAGGCCGTTGGAGGAATGCGTGGACGAGCGGATTTTTGCGAACCGACGTGCCGCAGGAAGGGCCTTGGCCGAGGTGATGGAGCCTTGGGCAGGCGCGCAGGACACCCTCATCCTTGCACTGCCCCGAGGGGGCGTTCCGGTCGCGCACGAGCTGGCACTGGCGCTCGGGCTGCCCCTGGACGTATTCATCGTGCGCAAATTGGGGGTTCCCGGACAGCCGGAGGTCGCCATGGGCGCGGTCGCGAGTGGCGGCGCCTGCCTGCTCAATCGCTCGCTGATCAACTGGCTGGATATCACGCCCGAAGCACTGGCGGAGGAAACCGCAACAGAGCAACAGGAGCTCGCGCGCAGGGAACGCGTCTACCGTGGCCAGCGCCCCCTTGCCGACTGCAAGGGCAAGACAGTGATCCTCGTCGACGACGGCGTTGCTACAGGCGCCAGCATGCGGGTGGCTGTCTCGGCCCTGCGCAGGGCCGGCGCGGCCAGAATCGTGGTAGCTATTCCGGTTGCACCATCCGACGCGCTCGCCCAGCTCGAAGAAGAAGCGGATGAGGTGGTGTGTCTCTCGGTTCCGCGTATTTTCGGGGCAATCGGTCAGTTCTATGAAGATTTCACCCAGGTTACAGACGAAGAGGTCATTGCTGACCTTGCTGCGCACGGTGCGGCGCTGCCGGGTTCAAACGTGCGCACCGGGGATTCGGGCTGATGAGGTTGGTCCTGCTTGCGCTCCCCGGCAGCGAGGCGGCAGGCGCGAAAATTGGCAGGATTCTCGGGGTGGCCCCCGGTCGGATCGAGGAGCGTTTGTTCGAGGACGGCGAGCACAAGATTCGTCCGCTGGACAGTATGCGGGGCGGCGATGTCTATCTGCTGCAGTCACTGCATGGTGACCAGCAACGCAGTCCGGACGAGAAGCTCGTCAGCTTGTTGATGCTGCTGGGTGCGGTGCGCGATGCCTCCGCTGCGCGCATCACGGTGGTTGCACCCTACCTGTGTTATGCGCGCAAGGATGCCCGCACCCAGGTGCAAGATCCTGTGTCCAGCCGCTACGTCGCACAGCTTTTGGAGGCTGTGGGCTGCGACCGGATCGTCACCATGGAAGTCCACAATCCGGCGGCTTACCAGAACGCGTTCAGGATTCCTGCCGAACACCTGGAGGGCACCCGATTGCTGGGGGACG
>JBDLQR010000372.1:0-4130 GCA_039800485.1 Pseudomonadota bacterium | reverse complement strand
CAGAAACAGCAGACCCGCGTTGATGAATGCAGCGAGAGAGGTTGCGAGCGCAAGACCGCTGTGTTGCAGCGGCCCCATCAGCGCCAGATTCAGAACGAGGTTGCTGGTCAGGGCTATCACGCCGATTTTCACCGGTGTGCGAGTGTCCTGGCGCGAGAAATAAGCGGGCGCAAGGACCTTCACCAGAATGAAGCCGCTGAGACCGAAGGCGTAAGCCATCAGGGCATAGCTGGACATCAGGACATCCGTCCCTCCCATCCGGCCATACTGGAAAAGGGTGCTCATGATGGGCGTTGCGAGGACGGCGAGACCCACCGCCGAGGGCAAGGTGATGACCAGCACGACCCGCAAGGCCCAGTCGAGTGTCTGGGAGAACATGCGCTCGTCCTGCCGGACATGGTGCTCCGAGAGGGTGGGCAGGATCACGGTCCCGAGCGCAACCCCGAAGATGCCGAGCGGGAACTCCATCAGGCGATCAGCGAAGTAGAGCCAGGAGATGCTGCCTTCGCGCAGAAAGGATGCGATGAGGGTATCAACCAGGAAATTGAGCTGGGCCACCGACACACCGAAGATGGCCGGCAGCATCAGGCGCAGGATGCGTTGCACACCTTGATGGCGCCAGCGCCAACGGGGTCGCGGCAGGAGGCCGGCCCGGTGTGCGGCGATGCCCTGCAGGCCAAGTTGCAGCACGCCCCCGAGCAGCACACCGGCAGCCAGCGCCATGATGGGCGCGGCCAGTCGCGGGGCAAGCCAGAGGGTGGCGCTGATGAAAGCCACATTGAGCAAGGCCGGTGTGATGGCGGGAATCGCGAAACGGCCATGGGTATTCAGCACCGCCCCCAGGAAAGCCGTCAACGAAATGAAGAGCAGGTATGGAAAGGTGAGCCGGAGCAAGGTCACGCTGAGCCCGTAACGGCTTCCATCCTCAAGAAAGCCCGGAGCCACCAGCGCGATGATCAGCGGCGCGGCAAGCACGCCGACCACGGTGAGGCAGACCAGCATGCCGGCCAGCACCCCACCGACCGCGGCCAGCAGTTCCCTCACCTCGGCTGGTGAGCGTTCGGCTTTCCATGTGGCAAGCACCGGGACGAAAGCCTGCGCGAACGCTCCCTCGGCGAACAGCCTGCGGAACAGGTTGGGAATCTTGAAAGCGACGAAGAAGGCATCGGTCGCGGCCGACGCGCCATACACACCCGCGATCACGGCATCCCGCGCCAGTCCGAGGATGCGTGAGATGAGGGTCATCTGGCCCACCAGCAGGGTGGACCGCAGGAGGCTTCGACTCAGGGGAGGGCCCTCGGAGATTGCACTGGCGCGAGCCCGCCGGCGCGGGCGAAACGTGCTCCGGGATTGACACTGAAGGCCCGACCAAGCATATTTCGGCCCCTTTTATTCCAAGTTCGACGGAGCCTACATTGGCCAATACCGCCCAGGCACGCAAGCGTGCCAAACAGTCCGAGCGGCGGCGCCTGCACAACGCCAGCCGCAAGTCCCAGTTCCGCACGCGCCTGAAGCAGGTCATCAAGGCCATCGAGTCCGGCGACAAGGAAGCTGCAAAAGCTGCCTACGCGGACGCGGTGCCCGTGATCGATAAAATGAGCAAGACCGCCCTGGTTCACAAGAACAAAGCGGCGCGTCACAAATCCCGTCTGAACGCACGCATCCTCGCGATGGCGTGATCTCCCGGCGCCACGCAGCGCGTGAGTGCTGCGTGGGCTGACAGTGCGGACTTCCGTGCGAGTCCTCCTCACAGCACCGCAAGATTGTCGCGGTGAATCAGCTCAGGCTCCTGCGCATATCCCAGCACCTCCTCGATTCTCGAGGTCGGCATTCCCTTGATGACTTCAACCTCCCGCGCACCATAATTGGTGAGCCCGCGAGCGATTTCGCGTCCCTGCGGGTCTACGCAGGCGACGAGTTCGCCCCTCAGGAATTCTCCCTCCACTCTCAGTACGCCGACCGGCAAAAGACTGCGTCCTTCTTCGCGCAGGACACGACAGGCGCCCTCGTCGAGGAAGAATCGGCCTTTGGCGTGCAGGGTGCTGCCGAGCCATTGCTTGCGCGCTGCAAGCTTGGCCGGCGGCGCCGCAAGAAAAGTCCCAACCGGCACTCCATTTGCGAGGTCGACGAGCACCCCGGCCCGACGTCCACTTGCAATGACGGTGGAAGTTGCTGAACGCGCAGCCAAGCGGGCTGCGGTGATCTTGGTCCGCATTCCACCCCGCCCCCATTCGCCCCCATCGCCGGCGATTTTGAGCAATCCGGGGTCGTCGAGATTGGCGCGGGTGATGAGTTCGGCATGCGGATCATGTCTGGGGTCGGCCGTCATGAGGCCGACCTGATCGGTCAGGATGACCATGAGGTCGGCTTCAATGAGGTTGCTGACGAGACCCGCCAGGGTGTCGTTGTCCCCCAGCTTGATTTCCTCCGTGGCCACCGTGTCGTTTTCATTGATGACCGGCACCACTCCATAACCCAGCAGGGTGGACAAGGTGCTGCGGGCATTCAGGTAGCGCTCGCGACTGGCGACATCGTCATGCGTCAGCAGAATCTGGGCAGCCACGCATCCCTGAGCCTGGAAAGCCTGCTCCCACATGCGCACCAGCCCCATCTGTCCCACCGCAGCGGCCGCCTGCAGCTGGTTGAGTGCGTGAGGACGCTCCCGCCAGCCCAGGCGCACGGCGCCCTCCGCCACCGCGCCGGAAGTGACTATCACAACCTCATGTCCAGCCCGACGGATGGTGGCAACCTGGGCTGCCCAGTCATGAATCCCGTCAGCATCGAGACCTGCGCCTTGGCGAGTGGTCAAGGCTGAGCCTATCTTCACCACCCAACGGCGGGCGTCGGCAGCAGTGGGCGTCACGGATCCCGACGCGCCCATCGCTCAGCGTGCCCCGGTTGCGGCCCGTTCCAGAGCCTCTTCGTGGATCTCCCGCAGGCGACGTTCCAGCGCTTCGACGAGTTCCTGGCACCCTTCACCGGTGGCTCCGGAGATGGTGTAGACCGGCCCTTTCCAGCGCAGCTTGCGTGCAAACTTCTGCCAGTCCTGGGTGCGGTCTTCCGGACTCAGCAGATCCAGCTTGTTCAGAACCAGCCAGCGCTCGCGCGACCCGAGGGTCCGGCTGTGCTTGCGTAATTCCCGGCCCACCGTTGCGAAATCCTTGGCCGGGTCACGCTCCGGATCGGTCATGGAGACATCCAGCACATGGAGCAGAATCCGGGTCCGTTCGACATGCCTCAGGAACTGCAGTCCGAGGCCAGCGCCCTCGGCTGCGCCGTCGATGATGCCTGGAATGTCAGCAATCACGAAGCTTCTGTCAGGCCCCAGCGACACCACCCCGAGAACGGGATGGAGTGTCGTGAAGGGATAGTCGGCAACCTTGGGACGCGCCGCGGAGACGCGGCTGATCAGGGTCGACTTGCCCGCGTTTGGCAGACCCAGCAGGCCCACGTCGGCAAGCAGGCGCAATTCCAGGGTCAGGCGCCGGCTTTCCGCCGGCATACCCTTGGTTATCCGGCGCGGGGCGCGGTTGGTGCTGCTCTTGAAATGCGCATTGCCAAAACCGTGGAATCCACCCTTGGCGACGAGGATTCGGCCGCCGTCCCGGTCGAGGTCGCCGAGCAGCTCGCCGGATTCCTGATCACGGACGAGCGTGCCCACCGGCACCGGGATTTCCAGGTCGTCACCCGAGCGGCCGATGCGGTCGCGGCCCATCCCCGGCTGACCATTACCGGCCTTGAAGCTTCGCTTGTGACGGAAATCGATGAGGGTGTTGAGGCGGCTTGAGGCCACGATGAAGACACTGCCACCGTCCCCGCCGTCGCCACCATCCGGGCCGCCGAACTCGATGAATTTTTCCCGCCTGAAACTCAGGCAGCCGTCCCCACCCTTGCCGGAATGGACGGTAATGAATGCCTCATCAATGAATTTCATGGCGGCGCCGGATAGTTCAAACAAAAAACCCCGTCAACGACGGGGTTTCGATGCGCTCAGGGCGTGGCGCCGCGTTTCAGGCGGGTACCACACTGACGTACTTGCGACCGTCCAGCCCCTTGGTCAGGAACTGTACGCGACCTTCCACCACTGCGAAGAGCGTGTGGTCCTTGCCGCAGTCCACACCCGGACCGGG
>JBDLQR010000371.1:0-3960 GCA_039800485.1 Pseudomonadota bacterium | reverse complement strand
AGCTGGCCCTCAAATTCGTGAAAATCCACGACCCTGTGCGTCGCATCGACGGCACCACATACTTCGCCTGCACCGACTTCGTCTCCGCCAGCGACCCCGACAAAGTCTATGACCTCGACTTCTGGATGAATCCGGTGAATGGAACACTGCGCATTTACGATACCAAGGTTCACAAGGAGCCTCGGCGTTCTCTGGTGTACGGCTGGTACAAGTACCCGCGATACACCTTCATCGATGATCAGGTGGTCTACCTTTACTGAGGGTAGCCACGTCGCCCCTTGCCCCGTCCATGAGTGAAACTGTTTCCCGCCGCTTGCGTTCGCTGGACGCTGATGCCATCGCCACGCTGCTGTCGGCACATCACAGTCCGGTCCGGCTGTCGTCCCTGTCTCCCAACGGCTATCCGCTGATCTCCACCCTCTGGTTTCTCTTCGAGGAGGGATGTTTCTGGTGCATCACCCACCAGAGTACGCTCATGCGCCGCAATCTGGCCGCAAACCCGAGGTGTGCGTTTGAAATCACCCTGGATGATGCGCGCTACAAGTTGTTGCGTGGACAAGGCGACGCCGAGCTTCATCTGGAACAAGGCAGGCGGATCACGGAAGCGATGATTTCCCGCTACCTGCCTGACCCCGCGGGCGCCATGGCAGAAGCGCTCCGCGCCCGGATCCCTACCGAATACGCAGTGCGTATCGTCCCGCGCTGGGTGAGAGGCTCGGGCGCTCAGCGCGTCAAGCGGGCTTGAACACCGGGACCGGCTGTCCCTCTCGTTCCTCGAATTGCAAGCGCACCGCCTGACCGACGGAAAGGCCGTCCAGATCGCACTCCACGATGTTGCTCATGAGGGTAGGCCCCTCGCGCAAGGTCACGAACGCAATTGCGTAGGGTGGATTGGCACGCCGCTCCACGCTCCAGCTGTAGATCACGCCCTCGCCGCTGGCCTCCACCCATTCACCCTCACTTGAGAGACAGAACGGGCACAGTGGCCGCGGATAGTAGTGAAGTTCGCTGCAGGCAGAACAACGCCGCAACAACAGGCGCCCGGCGCGCGCAGCTTCCCAGTAGGGAGCCATTGCACGATCAGCCACAACAACATTTTCCTTTGGCGCTGACATGGTCAAGCCCTCTCCAGAATCACGGTGGCACTGCCATGGCGGGTAGGCAGATAGCCGCCCGTGCCATGCGCCAATGCCAGATCACAGTTCTTCACCTGTACCGCGGGATGCGCTTCCCCCCTGAGTTGTCGCACCGCTTCAAGGACTTTGGTCATGCCACCCCGGTTGCCCGGGTGGTTGTTGCAAAGCCCGCCGCCATCCGTATTGAACGGCAACTTGCCGACCCCCGAGATGAGGTTGCCATCCGACACGAAACGTCCGCCCTCTCCTTTGGCGCAAAACCCGAGATCCTCGAGCTGCATCAGGACCGTGATGGTGAAGCTGTCGTAGACGGACACGTATTTGATGTCTGCAGGACGTACGCCGGCCTCCTCGAACGCCTTGGCACCCGACCACACCGCGCCGGACCAGGTGATATCCATCTCACCCCCGTTGGTGTGCTTGATGGCCTCTCCTGCGCCCAGAATGCGCACCTTGGGCCTTTGCAGTTGCGCCGCTATCTCGGGCGCCACCACCACCAGTGCACCACCGCCATCGGAAACCACGCAGCAGTCCAGCCGATGCAGTGGGTCGGCGACGATGGGTGAGTTCACCACCTCATCGACGGTGACCACCTCGCGCAGCATGGCATGCGGGTTGTGCTGGGCATGGTGGGACGCAGCGACCTTGATCCACGCCAGTTGCTCCGAGGTGGTACCGAACTCATGCATGTGGCGACGCGCACACATGGCATACAGATTCAGCACTGTCGGCTTGAAGGGCAATTCGAAGGGCGCATCCGGCGGTATGACCGCCATGGGTGGCCTGCCGGGTGGCGCCCCCCCTGTGCGGGGTTTACCCGCCAGCGTGATGAGCGCCACCTTGATCTTGCCGGTGGCGATGGCCTGCGAAGCGTGGTTGAGGTGTGCGATGTAGGAAGATCCACCGGTCTCGGTGCAATCTGTCTGGCGCACCCGCAGCCCCATGTACTCCGCCATGGAAAAGCCGCCAAGCCCCGGTGCATCGCCTGCGCAGAAGTAACCGTCGACATCGGCGACGGTCAGCCCTGCATCATCAAGGGCGCCCTTGGCGACCTCTGCGTGCAGTTGGGCGAGGGGAATCCCCTCGGCTTTGCGAGTGGGGTGTTCGTAAATACCAGCGATATACGCCTTGCCTTTGATCGTCATGTCAGGGATTGCATCATCAGGCGCGAATGCCTCGCGCGGGGTGGAGCTTACCGCATTCGACGCAAGAGCTCCCGTGCCCCGGGCGAGGCGGCTTTTTCAGCCAATCCTGTCAGCCAGGCTGACCGGTACGATCCGCCACCATGCGCATGCGCGCACGGAGATGGGCATATTTCCACTGGCCGTTGATCTTCACGTAGTCATCGTCATAACGCAGGGCAAACCACTTCTGTTCGCCTGTCTTGGTATAGGTCCACGGTCCCATGATGTACCAGATTCCGGTGGCCCGGTTGCCGTTCACCTCAATGATGGGGTTCATCATGTTGTGTTGGGAGAAGCTGAACATGCTCTGGAAGTTCCGGAACAGCTCACGGATTTCCGCGTGCCCCGTGGCCTTGCCGAAATCCGGGCTCTCCCAGATGGCATCCTCGGCAAACACGGACGCGATGCGATCCGGGTTGTGCATGTCGTCACAGATCTCGGCATAGCGGGCCTTGAGCTGCTTGATGGCCTCGATGTCTTCGAGACGGGTGATGCGTTCTTCAAGTGTCATGGTCGAGTGCTCCCCTCTTTGTTGTGCTTTTGCCCGGCTACCTTTCACGCGAGACGAAGTCCAAGTCAAGGCCCCATGACCCTTCCGCTGGGCGAAGCTGCGCGCTGGGTGTCCGGGTCGCTCACCGGAATGAGTGGTCCCGGCCCTCGTGACGATTGCACACGCAGTGGGAACCTGAACACAATGAAATCCCTTTGACGCCCGCCGGAGGTCTATCTGCATGCCCAGACCTGTCTCCATCGCCGTGTGCCAGTTCGTGTTGCGCCCGGTCAAGGACTTCGATGGTTTTGCCCGCCAGGTCAATCGTCTGCTGGACCGGGCAAAAGGGGCGGATCTGGTGCTGCTGCCTGAGCTCTTCACCTTGGCGCTGTTCACCACACTGGAGGACTGGCAAAACCGCCCGGTTGCCGAACTGATCAAGGTAGACCGCTACACCAAAGCCTATCGTTCGTTCTTCGAGGACGAGGCACGGCGGCGTGGTCAGCACATCGTGGCCGGCTCACACCTCGAGAAGAAAAAAACCGGGGGCTATTTCAATGTGGCTTATGTTTACGGCCCCAATGGGCTGGTACACATGCACGAGAAGACGCACATCTTCCCCGCCGAGTCACAATGGAAAACCCGCGAGGGCGATCGCGTGGAAGCCTTTGACCTGCCGTTTGCGCGGGTGGGGATCAACATCTGCTACGAGGCGGAAATCCCCGAATGTTCCGCCTCACTGGCAGAACAGGGCGCCGAGATCATCCTGTGCCCCTCGTTCACCTTCAGCGAGCCGGGCTTCTGGCGCGTGCGCCATTGCGCGCAGTCGCGCTGCATCGAGAACCAGGTTTACTTCGTGCACTGTGCCACGGGCGGCAAGCTCCCCAAGGGACCGCTCCCCAACGGCTGGACGCGCAGCTCGATTCTCTCCCCGTGTGACACGCCGTGGCCGGCAGCGAATGGCGTGGTGGCCGAGGCAGAGACGAACAAGGAGATGGTGCTGCACGGAACGGTGGATCTCGAGCTCATTCATCAGAACCGCGAGACAGGCGTGGCCACAACCTTCAGGGATCGTCGGCGACGTGTGGATTGTTACCGCGAATGGCCGTCGCATCTCAAGCCAGGCAAGTCCTCGCGGCGCGCCCGATAA
>JBDLQR010000370.1:0-4079 GCA_039800485.1 Pseudomonadota bacterium | reverse complement strand
ATCACATCGTGCTGCGCGTATCGGATATCACGCGGACTCTTGATTTCTATACCCGGATTCTCGGCATGCATCTGGAACGCATCATCGAGGATCTCCCGCTCTATCAGGTGCGCTGTGGGCGGCATCTGATCGATCTTCAGGTGTTGCCTGCCGGGACCACGCTGCCAGCCGCCGGCGAGAGAGGATTCGATCATGTGTGCCTGCTGGTTCAGGGTGATTTTCCGGCGATTGTGCAGCATCTGCAGGCAGAGGGTGTGACCATCACCTTCGGGCCGGTGGAGCTTTATGGTGCGACGGGCTTCGGGACCTCCGTCTACATCCTCGATCCGGACGGCCACACCCTGGAACTGAAGGCCGATCACGCCGTGTACCCGCTGCGCACCACAGCAAAAGACGCATTCGCCGCCCTCACTCGCCCTGCTGTGAGCCCTCGCGCCACAGGCGCTTGAGCCCGCGTCGGCCAAGGTAGCGCAGCCCGGCCAGAAATCCGGCGGCGATCCAGAGCAGGTCGCGCGCCCGCCTGACAACGGCCACCAATACACCTAGTCCCGGGCTGCCCGTGATGATGCCCACCACCAGTACAAAGCTGCCATCGACCACGCCGAGGCCGGAGGGAATGAAGAAAGCGGCCGTGCGCACGAGCTGAACGGCGGCTTCCACGACCCAGGCCTCCTGCAAGGTCACCGGTGCGTCGACTGCTTTCAGGATGATCCAGATTTCCACGATGCCGGCCAGCCAGGTGATGAGCGCCAGCATCACTATCCACAGGAAACGACGTGGCGCCCCGCGATAACAGGCGGCAAGCTGGTCGTCGAAATGCGCGAGGGCTGCGAGAGCGCGTGCGACCCAGGGATGATCCGCCCTTCGGGCCATGAGGCGCTTGAACAGCGGTGCCGCACGCGTTTGCTGCATGACCACAAGGATCAGGATGGAGAACGCGAAGAAACCCAGCCCCATGCCGGCCACCGTGCGATAGGCGGCAGAGAAGCGCATGTCTGCGAGCATGAATGCGAACCCGATGGCGAGAAAGATCACGAGTGCGATGAGATTGGCGGTCTTGGCGACGAGAAAGGCGACCCCGGACTGGGTGTAGTCGATGCCGAGATGGTCGCGCAGGAGCTTCGCTTTGACGGGCTCTCCTCCCACTGAGGCCAGCGGCAAGGCGTTGTTGTAGGCCTCACCAATCAATCGAATGAGATAGAACTCGCCGTTATGACGCAGGGCTGCCCGCGGTGAGGTGAATGCGAGCTGCCACAGCACTACGTCAAACCAGAAAGACCAGGCGTGGACAATAACCACCCCCAGGAAGCCCGCAGCCCCCACTTGCGTCAGGTGCTGGCCGAGCGCGGCAAAGTCCACCTGCGAGAGCAGTAAAGCCAACAAGGCCAACCCGGACACGGGCAGCAGCAGTCGGGCGGGTCTCATGGCGAACTCTGGGGGAGGCTAATCACCCAGCAAGGTTAACGGCTGGGGCGCGGAAGGGGCAAAAGGCCGGGACGGTGTCAGGCTCCTGATTTGGGCGTAAAGTCTCTCCATCCGGCAGAAGGAGAGACCGCGTGACAGATACCGATCGGATGACCTGGCTTCGGTTCGCCCTGGGGATCTTTGGCGCGTTCCTGCTGGTGGGGCTGTACCCGCTGATGAACTGGCTGTGGCCGGAGGGCTGGGCCTGGGAGCCCAGGCAATCCGAGTACGAGCAAATGATTGCGGGTGTGTATGCCACCTTGGGGGTGTTTCTGCTGATCGCTTCGCGCAGGCCGGCAGAACACCTCAGCCTGATCCGTTTCACCATCTGGTCCAGCATCGTGCATGCCACCATCATGGCAGTACAGGGCGTGCACGATCACGCCGAGCGGGCGAATCTGGTAGGGGACGTGCCCGCGCTCTATGTAATGGCTTTCGTGCTGTGGTTTCTGCTGCCGAAAGGCGGCACCACCAGCGCTGCCTGAGATTCGCGGGGCCACAAGGCTCGAGTTTCACGCCCGTGACGGACTCATCAGACGCTTTACCCAGTTTGCTGGACCAGCGGCTGGCGCACCTCCTGGTGCGCCGACTGAAGCACACGTCCCTGCATCCCAACATGTTCACCACACTCACGCTGCTGCTGGGCGTGGCCTGTGCACTCTGTTTCCTGCGTCCCGGCACGGCCTTGCATGGCCTGGGCGCGCTGTGCTTCATGCTCGCGGTGTTCTGCGACCATCTGGACGGCGAACTCGCGAGGCAGACCGGCAAGACCAGCCGCTTCGGGCATCTGTACGACTTTGTGGTGGGTGGGCTGAACTACGCGATGCTCTTTGCGAGCATGGGCATCGGACTCGCCAAGCTCCAGGGCGGATGGACCGTGGCACTGGGGGTGGCGGCCGCACTCTGCAATCCGTTCATCATGTACATGCGGGTGCGCATGGATAACGCCTTCGGCCTGGAGGCCACCGAGCACCCGTCCTTCGGTTGGTTCAATCTGGAAGACTTCATCTACGCCATCGGCCCGCTGACCTGGATCTGGGGCGCGGTGTATTTCTTCGTACCCTTTGCGTTGGGCACCCTCGCCTACATGGCGTGGACTATCGTTGAATATAGAAGGTGGTTCGGGCAGGCAACCGCCTGAGCCTCAAACCCGAAACCGGTACTCCCGCCCCGCGATGCGGTCGATGTCCGGCGGATAGGAGCGGTATTTGTCTGCATGGTAGCGCTCGAAATGATCGCCCGCTGACGCCCGGTTGTAGGTGGCAAAGTAGATGCGCCGCATCTGTTGGGTGAGATTGGGCTGGGACTGGTGTGGCGTGAAGGAATCGAAGAACACCAGATCACCGGGCGCGGTGGGCACGGGCACGAAGTCCATCCCTGCCATGTCCGCCTCGGTGAGCGGCTCCCATTCCCGGTACAAACCCCTGTGCTGGTAACCCGCCACCAGCTCCAGGCAGCCGTTCTCCAGGGTGGCCGGGTCGATGCACACCATCACGTTCAGGAAATAGTCCGCGTAATCCCCCCATCCAGCCTGTGAGTCCTGGTGTGGCTTGAAGCCATCCCCTCCCGGCATCTTGAAGTTGATCTTCTCCTTGAAAAGTACTGCCGGCTCGCCGATAAAAGTCCCGGCAGCTCCCGCGAGCGTTTCTGCGAGCGCGCGAAAGCCAACATGGTGACGGGAAAAATTCTCGATTCGCGAGATGATTTTCTGCTCCGGATTCAGGCGACTGGTTTCGTGGTAGATCCACGGTCCACCGCTCACTTCAGGTCCGTGGGCCAGCTCCTCGGTCCATTGGCTGATGGCCGTGACGGCTGCGGTGCCAAGGCCGCCACGGATAACCGCAAAACCGTCGCGGCGGAAATCCTCCACCGCTTGTGCGGGGATGGTTGGTGCTCCGAGTGACTGACTCTGGTTCATGGCGCTGCTCAAGAATCCGTTCCTGACTTGCATTTTCTCACTCAACTGCCCGAAGTGAAAATGATGCGTATCAAGAGCGTCCACCGGGATCCGGTGATACGCATTAACCGCGATGGTTAATGGCAGCGAACAATAGCGCTCAGGAATCGCTAGTCCGGATTGCCAGCACTGAGGGCGCTTTTCATGTAGGCGCATTCCATGCAACGCGAAAGGGTTGCGCAACTTGCGAAGTCGCCGGAACCGGCCGCATCTCGCTGGATCCGAAGCCCTATTTCAACGAAGAGATCCTGCGCTTTCAGTCCGCGGTGTGGACCTATCCCAATGACGTGAAGGGCACGTCCATTCTCAATCGCTGGCCCTATGATGCGACGAGATACCCCGACTTCTTCGGCTACCTGCCTTCGTTCAAGCGGGTGCGCCGCTTCCCCACCAATCAGCGTTTTGAGCCGGTCATTGCGGGTTCGACGTTCTATCTCACCGCCATGCAGCTGGTGCCCGAGGTATTCATCATCGAGCTGGAGCCCACCGGCTATCCGCGCGCGCCTTACAGCAAAAAGCGGATCTGGTTTGATGCGCGCACCATGACACCCATGGTGATGAACAGCTTTGATCGCCGTGGTCAGGTCTGGAAGCAGTGGGAAGGCGGCTTCGACACCTGGGACAAGAACGGCAACACGTTCAAGAGCAACCTGCCGCA
>JBDLQR010000369.1:0-2917 GCA_039800485.1 Pseudomonadota bacterium | reverse complement strand
GTGTCCGGCGTGGCCAAGGCGGTTGCCGACGCCCGCGAATCGAAGGCACTCGACCCCTGGGAAATCCCGGTCATCCTCGACGTCTATCCGCACACTCCGCACGTCGCCAACTTCATCGAATCCGTGCAGATGAAGAAGCCCGAGCACCTCACCTGCAACGTCATGGACGCCTTCAAGTCCTGCGTCACCGTGCTCAAGGCCTACGACTGCATGAAGACCGGTGAAAAATACATGTTCAAGCCCGAAGACTTCCAAGTCTGATCCCGTCCCACCCCACGTCCCTTCCCTCCCCCATGAAAAACCAAGCCCTCGCCATCGCTGCCATCGCAGCCCTCGCCACCCCGGCCGTCGCCCAGGAAGTCGAAGTCAAAATCGAGTTTCCGAAGCCGATGTTCATCGGCACGCCCGTGCCTGCCAAGCTGCCGAACCTGGAGCAGCCCGACCCGAGCAAGATCATCAAGTCCTTCATGGCCCCGGCCGGCACGGTCAACGTCGCCCTCGAAAAGCCGGTGACCTCGAGCGACCCGGCCCCGATCATCGGCGAACTGGAACTCGTCACCGATGGTGATCCGGACGGCTCCGACGGTTGCTTCGTCGAGCTTGCCCCCGGCCCGCAGTGGGTGCAGATCGACCTTCAGCAGGCCACCACGATTCACAAGGTCGCCATGTGGCACTATCACAAGCAGGCCCAGGCCTACGTCGCCGTGGTCGTCCAAGTCTCTGATGACCCGGAATTCAAGACCGGCGTCACGACCCTGTTCAACTCGGACATCGACAATGTCCACAAGTTCGGTGCCGGCAAGGACCCTGCCTACATCGAGACCAACCATGGTCGCGTCATCGACGGCAAGGGCACCAAGGCCCGCTACGTTCGCCTGTTCAGCAATGGCAACACTTCGAACGAAATGAACCACTACTGCGAAGTGCAAGTGTTCGGCGTTCCCGGCAAGTGAGTGGATCGCTTCCGAACCGCCGCCGGATTTCCGGCGGCGGTTTTTTGTACCCGCGTCCGGCCTTGCCCAGGCCCTCGGCGCTCAGCCAAGATCGACCCGGCCGTCCGCACGCTTGGTGAAGCGGTGCAGCAGTTTCCCCGTGGTGTCATGATGGGCCAGGGTGAGACCGTCGGCCGCAACGCTCAGGTGGGTAAAGCCGTGGACATCGTTGCCGTAGGGCATCGGACGCTGATTGTCCTGCTCCAGTTTCCGGGTGCGTGCCCCGCCACCGCCGGAGAGCACATGGGAGGTGAAGCGGGCCTCCAGCTCCAAGTGCTGCAGGTCGTGGTCATGCCCGCACAGGTAGGCATGCACCCTGTGTTCCTGAAACAGCGGTTCCCACGCCTCAATGAGCTGCGCGGTATCGCCGTGGTCACCGTTCGAATACAGCGGGTGGTGCGCCATGACCAGGGTAAAGGGCGCGCGCGGCCGGGCCAGTTCATCGCGCAGCCACTCCATCTGCCGACGCTCCTCCTCGATGGTCAGCGAGGCGCGCGAGTATTGCCCTGTGAGCCGGTTCTTGCCGCTCACTTCGCGCAGGTTGCTGTCCAGACAGAGCAGGGTCAGCAGCGACTGGCCGTTATGGGCAAAATCGCGGCGATACCATTTCGCCGGCAGGGTCCAGCGCACCCCGTCCTTCTTGGCATAGCCGAGTTGGGCCTTCTCGCCACCCGAGTTGTCGTGGTAGTCATGATTGCCGAGCACGGCGAGCATCGGGCAGTCGAAGTCCGCCGCCGAATACATCTCCTCAATGTCCTTGCTCCAGCGCGCAGAATCGGCAGTGAAAGGCGCCGCCTCTCCGGAGCTGCGTTTGCCGTCCTTATTGGGATGCGGATGCACCGGACCATAAAAATTGTCCCCTATCATGAGCAGACCTTCGAGGCTCAGGTCGTGGGCCCGGCGAAACTCCGCCATGGCCTGCGCCACCCTGCGCTGGTCGGCACCGCCGGTGCCAAAGTCACCGATTGCCAGAAAATGCAGGGCCTCCACAGGCACCTTTTGCGCAGCGGCCTGCTGATTCAGATTGAGCGACAGGGCGGCACTCGAGCAGAAAAGCGTGCGCAAGGCACGGCGGCGGGTGAAAGGGGTCATCGGCCAGCAACGTTGCCACCCTGAGCGAGGTTGCAAGAAAACAGCCTTGTCACAGGGTCTTCGGTCCTCCTCCCCTGAGGTTTCAGACAGCAGGCAACAGGCCGCGGAGCCTTCACGCCGGGTCACTGCGCGGCGGTTGGGGGAATGGAATCGATCTGGAGCAGAGTCGGATGCCGAACCCGGCGGACCAGCGCCCAAAGGTTGTTTTACCGAAATGACCACCAAGTCCGTGCAGGGTCGCCTCGGCCGGCAAGGCTCAAAGCTTCGGAGGCGCGGGCTTGATCGGAGGCTGCCCGCCGCTGACGACCCCGCGCGCCTTCGTCGGGCGCTTGTGGATCGTGTCGCCGCAGGCAATGAACAGCTCGCCGAGGTCCTTGCCGCCGAAGCAGACATCGCGGGCCGGTTTCGGGGTGGGCAGGATGAAGTTCACGCGCCCGGCCTGGTCACAGACCTGGATGCCGAGGGAGGTGGCCACGTAGAGCCAGCCATTCGTGTCGACGCAGAGTCCGTGGAGTTGCTCGCCGCCCTGATGCCAGGGCGAGGCCTCGAGTTGATAAAGCCATTCCCCATGGAGCAAATGCGGTTTGCCTTCCTGGATCTGCAGAACGCCGACTTGCATCCTGTCGCCAGCACGATTCGGAACATAGATCTGCGTCTGATCCGGCGAAAGACAGAGCTGGGGTCCCGCCCCCCACAGGGAGGTGAAGTCATCCCTGAGATCGCCATAGGTGCCATCGCTGCGACACCAAAACAGCATGTTCTCGATGCTGTCAGTGAGGTAGGTCGTTCCATCGAAACCGCAGCAGATGCCCCGCAGATGCGGCACCTCGTTG